>NZ_JCALCV010000018.1:0-115954 GCF_059812525.1 Mycobacterium sp. NGS51 | reverse complement strand
GTATTACCGCAGGTCAGACCATGTTTTTACATTTGGTGCTGGGTGACGGCGTCACCCTGTCGTCAGGGGTCCGTTGGATATTGACGCACGGTGCTGTCGCGGAGGTTTGCGGCCGCGCGGCGTAATCCGTTGGGCAAACATTGTCGAAGCCACCTGGCATGCCAACCCGCCGATGGAGCGCGGTATCTTTCGGTATCACTTGATACCATCATCGTATGGCGATGACATTGCGTCTGACCGAAGACCAGACCGCACGGCTGCGCGAAGCTGCTGCTCGCGAGGGCTTGTCGATGCAGGCCGTTGCCCTTAAAGCCGTCGACCAGTACCTCGAAAACCGCAACGCACGCCGTGCGGCGCTGCTGGCTCAGATCCTCGACGAGGACGCTGGGCTGCTGCGCCGACTGGCTGACGCATGAGTGTCGAGTACCTGGACCTCGACGACCTGCTGGCCGCGGCTGCCGCCTATCTCGGGCGCACACCACAGGTCCGCGACTTCGGCCTGCTCGAATCCGCGCTGGCCCGGCCACGGACCTCAGTCTTCGGCCAGGACGCCTATCCGACGATCCACGAGAAGGCCGCCGCGCTACTGGAGTCGTTGGTCAAAAACCACGCCCTCATCGACGGCAACAAGCGGCTTGGCTGGGTCGCCATGCGGCTGTTCTACGGCTACAACGGCTACACAGTCTCGGCGTCCGAGGACGAGAAGTTCGATCTGGTGATCGCCGTGGCCACCGGCGAGATGGACACGGTCAGCAAGATCGCCCACCGATTGGTCGCGATGGCCCGATGAGCCTAATCATGCCGATCAACCCCCAGCATCGGGCGGCGCAGCGATACGGCTGCGGCAAACACCAATACTCAGCTCTTCGCGCGACCTGCTTTCGCTCGCGGTTTTGATCGCAGCTCGTCTTCCTCGAGGTAGCCAAACTCGACCTGCAACCACCGTGGGTTGAGCCCGAAGTGACTGCCGATCTTGTCGAGGTCCTCGAAGGTGGGGAAACTCTCGGCATCTTTGTGGCGGCGTCACCCAATTCTCGGGTCTTCCCAGTTCGCAAGAGTTTCCTTCAGTTACTCTGAGTTAACGCGCTGTCAATGCGTTTTTGCAGGTAAACGACCATTTCAGCGCGGAGAAGTGAGGGTTCAAGTCCCCCTTCGCCCACCGTGTGATGAGTCGAGTCATGGTGACATATGAGGCGCGTCATCGGTGACAGATCGCCCCGGCGATCGGCCGGGGCTTTTGTTGGTTGCGCCAACAGTTGGTCGGCGGTTTGGCTGACGACGATGGCGCGGGTGGTGGTGAGCGCGTCGGGGCCGAAGCGGCCTGGGCGGCCACCGCACCGAGTTCGAAGAACCGGTTCGAACTGCCGCCCGCCGCCGCTGACAATCACGCTTCGCTACTCGACCAAAGCCGGCTTCCTTTCACGAGTCGATCTCGTAGTCGTCCTCTGGGAGTGGAACGCAGACGGCCTGATCGAAGAGATCAGCCAGGTCGGCCTCCACGCTCAGGGCATTCTTTAAGTAGTCCAGATCCAGTCCCGCAACGTCGTCTGCTCCATCGACAGGAATCCGTTGCTCGGCAAGGTCTGCCTCCGGCACATCATGGGTCGGTGCGAATTCGTCTGTCTTCATCATGTCCCTCCCTTTCTCGTGCTTGCGGTCGATGTCGAGGCGCCATATCGACGCGGTGGTCCGAAGCGAGCCGGGCGTTGTCGGACTCCAACTGCGCATTGTTGGACTCCAGGCGGGCGTTGTCGGACTCCAACTGCGCGTTGTCGGATTCCAGTTGAGCTTTGTCGGACTCCAGCCGAGCGTTGCTTGCTTCGAGCCCGAGGATCTCGCCGATGCCGGTCACGTTAACTCCGATTGCAACCAACTCGCTGATCCGCTGTAGGCGCGCGAGGTCGTCATCGCTGTAGCGACGCGTCCCGCCAGCGGTGCGCGCAGGGTTTAGCAGTCCACGCTTTTCATAGAGTCGCAGGGTCTGTTCGCCGATACCAGACAGCTCGGCGGCTACCGAGATGCTGTACACCCCGCGCCCGGATCGGGCGGTCGTCTCCTCGATCAACGCGGCACTCCAACTCATCGAACGACGCACTCTTGCGCGAATCTATCACAGGTGCTATATAGAAATCTATAACAGACCACACAGGTGATCTGCTCACAAATTGGGAGGTGGAGATGATGTTGATGCGTACCGATCCGTTCCGTGATCTCGACCGCTGGACCCAGCAGGTATTGGGCACCGCGGCACGGCCGGCGGTCATGCCGATGGACGCCTGGCGTGAGGGCGATAAATTCATCGTCGAGTTCGACCTGCCGGGAGTACGGGAAGAATCCCTGGGTCTCGATGTCGAACGCAATGTGCTAACCGTGCACGCGGAACGCGCCGGTCTGGATCAGAACCGCGAAATGGTGTCGGCGGAACGACCGCGCGGTGTATTTAGCCGCCAGTTGTTCTTGGGTGACAACCTCGATGCTGACCAGATTGAGGCCACCTATCAAGACGGCGTGTTGCGGCTGACAATCCCAGTTGCCGAGAAGGCCAAGCCTCGCCGCATCAAGATCGCGGGTAGGCACGACGAGCGGGCTATCAACGCTTAACCGCAGGGGCCGGGCGGCGGCTGCCTCACGCGAAGGAGGTGAGAACGATGACCACCGACACGCTGATCGAGGTTGTGCTGGACGAGGCGGAGAGCATCGTGCGCGCTGAATGGATGCGCCTGCTCGACGCCGCACTGAACGAGTACTTCACCACGGATCGTGCCGAAATGCCCGCTGCCCGGCCCCGCCCTCCGCGGCTCGCGCTTCTCACCGGCGAGCCCCGACGGCGTGGTAGGTCGCTGCAGCCCTACCGCACACACCGGCGCGCTGCACGGCGGTGCGGCCGGCGAGGACGGCCCACCCAACGGTCTCCTCCGTGCCGCAGCCGAAACCAACGTCGCAAATTAGATCAGTAGGAGGTGATGCGCTGGGCAACACTCATGAGCGGATAACGACTCGCGCGCCGTCCTCAGCTGAATGATCACTAACTCACCGCGCCCGACACAGCTTTAAGCCTGTGCGCGCACCGCCACCCGACGTGGCGCATCCTCGATGCGAGTGGGCCGCTGAGCGTTACTGCATACCCCGGTGGGTCCCGCTGCCGAACCTGCGCTCTCCCCGGCAGCGGGTCTCGCTGCGGGAAATTGCGATGTCTATTGACACGCCTAACGCAACCGCAAAAGCGTTTGTTGACGCAAACAACGCCGATTTGCGCCCTGGCCATGATGGTACGTATGCCTGCGGACTTAGACCCCTATGCCGTGCTGGGTGTGACGCCCACAGCCACCCCAGTTGAGATCGCCCATGCGTTTCGGGCGAAGTTACGTACGCTTCACCCCGACACCCGTCACACCGGTGCTTCCACCACCGGCACAGAGAGACAACTGCAGCAGGTTCTGGCCGCTTACCACCTATTGCGTTCTGAGCCGCAACGCTCAGGTGACGACCTCGTCGGCAGCTCTAGTGTCGCGACACCGAAACGCCAACCGCCACTGACGATCCCGATCACCTACCGCCGCCCACGCTCCGCGCCGCATCCTGAAGAACGCCCGCTGTGGGCCGGACCAGTGCACTGGCGCCGTTGACCGCGTGGACAACTACATGGCGTTCGGACGCAATTTCAGCCAGGTTCGATCCAGCCGCCAGTTGCAACGCCACCACGGTTTAGGATGTGGCGATGACAGCCGACGGAATTGACGGTCGAGGATGCCGCCGACCTCGTCGACCTTATTTGCGATGACATCCGCACAGCCGAAACCGGCGCTGCGCTACCTGAGCCCCACACCGCCGGCCTGCAGCGACTCTTAGCCGGGTTGCCGTAGGACGTGAGGTCTGCCCAATGCTGAACGACGTCATCCGCCGGGCCGGCGCCTTGGCCGCGGTGGCTGTGTGCCTGTCGATCGGGGGCTGTACCACTGTCGTGGACGGGGCGGCCGTACGCGCTCCCGGCGGCCCGCCTCCCGGAGCGATCGACGTTTCTCTGCTCGACCACGGCAACTACCCCACCACCCCGCGCCCGCCATTAGGTGTGGCCGGCAGCCCGTCATCCGGGTCGATCCTTGAAGCGCAGCGGATGGCCGAATTTGTGATCGACCCCTCCGACGTCGACGCGGCCATCGTCACTGGCCACGCATTCGGGTTCTCCCCCGGGGCCATGGTGCTCAAGTCCGATCCCGGCGCGCTCGCCGAGATCATGCCGGACGAGATCGCTCAGGCCTGCGGCCGGCACAACTACGTCAACGGTTTCGTCGTGGCCCGTGAGGACACCAACCGCACCGTCCTCTACAACGCGGTCATCCGCCTGGCCGACCCCGACGCGGCCGGCGCCGCGGCCAATGACATGAATGCTGCAGCGCTTGCCCTGCCGACACCAACCCCAGCCGCGGTGCTGCCGATCCCCGACCATCCTGACGCCACCGCCACTAGCTACACCGCGCCTCGCTCGGATGGCCAGCAATGGAGCACGGTGAAATCTTTCACCGCGCGCGGCCCCTATGTCCTCTACCAGCGGGTCGAAACCACGGACGCCGCCGAAGCCGCCGCGGTGCTAGTGGGCACTGCGCTGGACTTACAAGGGCCGCTGATCGACAGATTCGAGCCGACTGATCCAGACCAATTCGCCTACCTGCCAAGAGATCCCAGCGGCGTATTGGCGAAGGCGCTCCCTATAGCCGACAAAGACGCCACCGTGCTGTCCAACGGTACGTGGGGCCCGCGCGGGGCCGCACACCTGCAGTACGACCCCCTGGGTTCGGCCAAAGCATTCGCCGACGCCGGTATGGACGCCGCCGTCAGCCCCCTGGATTGGGTTTATCAAGCCCGTGACCCCGCAGCCGCCACCGCGCTGGCCAATGCGCTCTACACCGAAGCTCAGCCCATGGGCAAAGCCGCCGACCCGGTGCCCAACCTGAAAGCCAGCCACTGCCTGCAATTCAGCGGTAACCAGTCCTACTACTGCGCTGCGGCCGCTGGCCGTTACGCGGTCGAAGTCACCTCCGCTCAACTTCGTGACGCGCATCAACAGATGGCCGCCCAATACATCCTCCTGGTCGGAAAGTAGAGGCGGCCAATGGTATTCAGCGAAGGTTTGGCCGTCGCCGGCTACACCATCGAGACGGAACTAGGGTCAGGTGGGATGGGTACGGTCTACAGGGCCGCTAACTTGGTCCTGCCGCGCAGCGACGCCCTAAAAGTCCTCAGCCTCGAGTACTCTCGCGACCCGCAATTTCGCGCACGATTTCTCCGCGAAGCCGATTTGGCCGCCACCCTCGATCATCCCAACATCGTCACCGTCTACTCCCGCGGTGAAACCGACGCCGGCCAGTTGTGGATCTCCATGCAATACGTGGCGGGTACCGACGCCGACCGGGAATTACGTGCCGGCGCCATGACACCCAAGCGGGCAGTCCACATCATCGCGGAAGTCGCGAAGGCCCTCGACTACGCGCACCGCCGCGGCATCATCCACCGCGACGTCAAACCAGCCAACTTCCTACTCGCCCCCGATGATGAACGCATCTTCCTCGCCGACTTCGGCATCGCGCGGGCCTTCGACGAGTCAGCCCACCTCACCGCCACCGGGATGGTGATGGCGTCGATCGCCTACGCCTCGCCAGAAGCATTGACGGGCATGGACATTGACCACCGCGCTGACATCTACTCGTTGGGCTGCAGCCTGTTCCGACTACTCACCAACAAAAACCCTTACGCTGGCCGCTCCGGGGGGCTAGCCGCAATGGCAGCCGCACACCTTTCCGAGCCGCCGCCGAAGGTCACTGATCTCATACCAGAGTTGCCCGCTGCCCTCGATGATGTCATCGCCACAGCGATGGCCAAAGAACCCGCGGCTCGATACCAAAAAGCCAGCGAGGTTGCCAACGCGGCGGCCCGGGCACTTGAAGACAGCACAGCCGTTATCCCGCGATCCACCCAGCCTTGGCCGACCACCTCGCGAACCGGCCCGACTCGGCCGCAGCCACGTCCCGCATCGTCGCCGCCACCGGCATTTCATCACGAGGCGAGTTATCCCACCGGCTTCTTCAGCGGTCCCCAAGGTCCAGCCGCCCGTGGACCCGCCCACCTGCCTCCTGGCCCCCCGCTGCCACCTGGCGGCCCCTCGATTGGCCAGCCCCCCCGACGAGGCAAAGGCCGAGACCGGCTGCGCCGGCTTGCTTTCCCGGCGACGCTGACTGCGTTGATTGCCGTGATCGCGGTGGCCGCGGTGATGCTGTGGCCGCGCGCCGCCCCCAAACCCGCCTACCAGGCGCAGACCTTCACCCACGCGCACGGCACCACCGAAATCAGTAAGCAACCCAAAGCCGTTGCCGCCGTTGGGCTTGGCGATTCCGATGCCGTACTGGCGTTGGGGGAGCAACCCGTAGCTATCGTCACACCCAATGGGTCGCTGCCATCCTGGGAACGGGACAAGATCACCGGTTCACCGCCGGCGCTGGGCTTCGTCGACACCAACGCGATCAAGTCCGCCAAACCCGATGTCGTCATCGCCACCGGCAACATTGACGATGCCACCTACCAACGATTGAGCGCCATAGCTCCGACGATCACGCGACCGCAAGATGATCAACTGTGGAACTGGCAGACCCAACTGCAATGGGTAGGCCGCATCCTCGGCCACGACGAGCAAGCCACCCAGCTCATCAACAGTGTCAGCGCCCAACAGACTGATTTGAAAAACCAGCACGCGAATCTGGTCGGGAAAACCGTTTCAATCGTGAATATTTCAAACTCCGGCGTCACCCAAACACTCACTCCGTCCAACGCCGCCGACTACCTGGACTCACTGGGATTGCGTTACAGCGACACACTGCGCCGCCAATCCAATGACACCAATTCGGAGCGGCCCGTAACCGACCCCACCAAGCTCTACCTGATCAACACCGACTACTTGGTCGTGGTGCGCACGGACAGCGCTGCCGGCGGCGGGGGAGCCGCCGGACTACCCCGCGAATTGGCTGCCTACCGAGGAAGAATGGTCATTGCCGACGACCCCGACACGGTCGCGGCCTTGGCCGACCCCGGCGGCTATCTGGCGACCCAGTACCTCGACGCCAAGTTCGTCCCCACCCTCAGCAGCAGTTAAGGAAACTATCGGCGCTATCCCGGGACGCGCTGGGCGATGCTGCGGGCCAGCGTCACTCCGGCGTCGTCAAGATTCGGTGAGCAGACCCGAACGTCGACGACCACATTGTTGCGGACGGTCAAAGCGCGCTGACACTGGCGATTCGTGGCTGCTGCCGACGGAACAATCAAGACGTTGGCCATGCCCGCTGATTCGGTGACCGCACCAAGATGCACCTGATCGGTCTTGGCACCGCCGGAGTAGGCCACCGTGACGTCGGTGTCCTGGCAGCCCCGCCACTGAGTGAGTTGTGTGTCGTAGAAGAACTTCGCGAAGTCGGCGTCGGCGAATGAGACGACGCCCTGGATCACCCGGGCTGTCGTCGCATTTAACGCTTGCCCCGCTAACCCCGAGTACCCCGACCCTGAGTAGGTCGCCTCAGTCACCGGCGCCACCGCGCCGGCGCAGTGGGCCGGTGTCACTGACAGTCCCGAGGCCGGTGCCTTATCGACCGCGCTGGGCTCCATCGTGACGTTGTCGACCAATTGGCCGATCTCCTCCGGCGAGGACAGCAGACCCGGCAATGCCGCCACGTCAACCGGAGCGGCGGGTGGCGGCGGGGGCTTCGAAGGCGAGGGCCGCGAGGGCAGCCTCGGTGGCGCCGTCCCCGCGGCGGTCGGCCGCGAGGAAGACGATGCGTGAGTAGCCGGAGAACTGGAACCATCGCCGTTACGGGTCACCACCACCGCGGTAACGAGGACAGCCGCGACAGCAGCCGCGGCCCCGACGATCCACCACCGCACATCCGTTCGTGGTCGCGCCGGCCCAGCTGCGCCCACTGACGGTATGGGGGGCGGATACCAGGGTGGGGGGCCGCCCGGCGGCATTTGGGGACTGCCCCAATGTGCAGGTGGCGGCGGCACCGGGCCGCCGCCCTGCCAGCCGGCCGCCATCGGCGGTACCGGGGGAGAAGGTGGGGGCATCGGCGACGGAGGTAGCCAGCCACCCGGCGCCGGGGGGCCTGCGCCACCCGGGTGCCGCGAGATGAACGCCGTTGATTCGCCATCGTCGCCAGCGGGTTGCGGTGGGCGCCGGCCTGCGTGTCGGGGCACCGTCTCCTCGCCCTCGCCGGGCTCGTCGTGTCTGCTCATCACGCTTAGCCTGCCTCATTCCCCGGCGACACCATCGACGAATTCGCCGCGCCGAATCCAGGTGTGGCGAGTCACGCCCGGCAGGGGATCATTTGGCAATTGCGTGCACCCGACAAGGGGTACGACAAACGTTGAAACCGAAAGGGTGGTGCCAGCTGCAGTTCTTTTGCTAAACCGCCAAATCTGCGGCGCAGATGCGAATTTAACTCGTGCGCAGAAGTCACTTATGATGCAGCGTGTCGGCAGCCGGCACCGTAGTTGTGGCGATACGTCCAGCGAGCAGGGCTGGGGCCGAGCGGGCATGTCGGCGGAAGGTGGTTTCGGTGGGGTGGGTTAACGACCGATGGCATGACCTGACTGACTTCGGGGCCACCGCGTGGCTGGGGCTGGCTCTCTGGGTGATGGCCGCTATCGCGCTCGTTGCGCTCATCTATGTGCGATACCACCTGTCTCGTCTGCGGAGGCTGAGCTTCGAAGACAACCGCCCGCAAGTCACCATGTTCATGGAGCCCCATGCGGCTGACTGGCATCTGGTGGAGTTGGTAGTCCGAAATTTCGGTCAGCGAACGGCATACGACGTCCAGTTCCAATTCAGCAACCCGCCCACCGTGGCCGAGTATGAAAACGCATACGAGGGCATGGTCGACATCACCGAACTCCACCTGCCAGAGGAACTGCCTGAGCTGGCGCCAGGCCAGGAATGGCGCACTGTCTGGGATTCCGCACTTGACCGGCATCAATTGGGCGGCGCGATAGCTTCGCGCTTCGCCGGTACTGCCACCTACTACGACAGTCCGGCGCCGGGCGGGCGGTGGCGCAAATTCAAAGCGCGGCGACGTAAGCCGATCGAAACGAAGATTGTCCTGGATTGGGGCACGCTGCCCCCGGTGCAGCGGATCGATCTGATGACGACGCACGATCTGGCCAAGCGCGAAAAGCAGAAGCTCGAGTTGTTGCGCTGCGTGCTGACCTACTTCCAGGTAGCGAGTCAGGAGACCAGGCCCGACGATGTCCGCAGCGAGATCGACCGGATCAAACACGCGACTCAGGAAATCCGGAATCGGTGGCGCAGCAGACAGCTCGAGGAACCCACGGACGTCAGAATGCGCCGGGTCGACGTCGGGCGTCAGGCGAGCCGCGACGGGGAGCCCGACCTAGAGCTGGGCCGCCACCGCAACGAACTGACGTAACGCCAAGATCGCGTCGTCGCACGCGCCGATTTCCGCTCTCACTCGCCTGCACTTATCGTGCTAACCAAGCATGACTGGCCACCTAAGAACGGCTGCTACGGTTACCGTGTGACCAAAGTGGCGAGGAATTACCGTCATAGTTGACGCACCCTGGCGGCGCAGTCGGTGGGTTGCCGGATGATTGCCTCGCCGCTGCCGGTGGGGTCGCGGGTTGGCTTAAGGAGTCGGCGATGAGCGACGCCGCGCACGGTTCGCGCGTGGGGTCACAGTTTGGGCGCTATTACCTCAAGCGGCTGCTGGGCCGCGGCGGCATGGGCGAGGTATACGAAGCCGAGGACACGGTAAAAGAGCGGGTAGTGGCGTTGAAGCTGCTGTCGCCGGCACTATGCCAGGATCCCGTGTTCCGTGAGCGCTTGCAGCGAGAAGCACGCACCGCGGGCCGGTTGCAGGAGCCACATGTGGTGCCGGTACATGACTACGGCGAAATCGACGGACTCCTCTATTTAGACATGCGCTTGATACAAGGCACCGACTTGTCCGCAGTGTTGCACGAGTCGGGCGCATTGACGCCGCCACGGGCGGTCGCCATTGTGCACCAGGCCGCTTCTGCATTGGACGCGGCCCATGCGGCCGGGGTGATACACCGCGATATTAAGCCGGAAAACATTTTGATCACCCGCGACGATTTCGCGTACCTCGTCGATTTCGGAATTGCCAGCGCCACCACCGACGAAAAACTGACCCAGGCGGGCAGCGCGGTGGGGACTTGGAAATACGCTGCGCCGGAACGTTTTACCAACGCCGAGGTGACCCACAGCGTCGATGTGTATGCGTTGGCCTGTGTGCTGCACGAGTGTCTGACCGGCTCGCCGCCGTATCGCGCCGACAGCGCCGGAATGCTCATCACCGCGCATTTGATGGAACCGATCCCGCACCCCAGCCAACTGCAGCCAGGGATTCCGAACGCCTTTGACGAGGTGGTTGCGCGTGGTATGGCCAAAGACCCCAAGGACCGCTACACGAGTGCCGGCGAGTTGGCGCAGGCAGCCAATGACGCACTGAGTGCACGGGATCAAGACCGTGCCGGTGACATCGTCGAGCGCAGCGAAGAAGCCACGTTGCCGACACGGCAAACTGACCAAGCCACCATGCCCACGCAGCGCTTGCACCCGCCCGCCAGTGCTCCTACTCCCACGCCAGCGCCTGGACCGGTACCTTCTCCAACCCCACCGCCCGGACGCACACCGTCTCCGACACCGCCGCCCGGCGTCACGCCGCATCCGTCGGCCGGCCCGCCGTATCACCACCCCGGCGGCTCTGAGCCGCTGCGACACACACCGCCACCGCCATCCGGTGGTCCCGGCTGGGGTGGCGGCGGGGGCCACGCGGGTCCCGCGCATCCTGCCGGCGACGGCCCGCGGAACGCACCCCCTTTCCCACCGCATGGAAGCGGCGGCTGGCACGGACACTTCGGGGCACCACCGCCCGGCGTGTCCCCGCGCCGGCCCATGCCCCGTAAGCGGAAGCCCATATCGCGGGTCGGTGTGATCGCCGCGGTGGTCGTCGTAGCCATCGTCGGCTTGCTCATCTGGGTGCTGCTGCCGTCGGGAGCTGCTCCCCCCGCACCACCCACCGCCGAACCGACGTCCTCTCCGCCGACCGCGTCAACGCCGCCGGTGTCCACACCGCCTGCGGCCGAGACCCAAGCTCAGCTATTCAGCCTGTTGCCCCCCGGCTACGCACCCGGTAGCTGTAATCCGATTCCTCCGCCGAAGGGCGCCTTTGCCAAGGCTTCTTGTGGCCCGAACACCGACCCCGACGGGCCACCGTCGGCAACGTATGCACTGTTTCCAAATAAAGCAGCGGTCCGCGCCGCTTTTGACAGAATCGTCCGGACGTCCGCCCCCGTGGACTGCCCCGGGCGAATCCAATCCCCGGGGCCTTGGCACCGGAACGCCACCCCCGACCAACCCAGCGGCATGTTGTTGTGTGGGACTCACCAAGGCTTTCCTTCGGTGGTGTGGACCAATGACGATGCATTATTGGTGAGCGTCGTGCACACGGAGCCACAGGGGCCGACTCTCGATCAGCTGTATTCGTGGTGGACATCCCATTCCTGACACTTGTGACGGCCCTTGGCCGAATACCGGAGGCGAATGCAAGCGCGGTGCAGTACTACGGATCGGGTGGTAGAACACAGGGGTGTTAATTTGCGCGGGCGACACCTAGGCTCCAGAGAATGGGCATAATGTGCCAGTGCTTGTCTAACAATCCGTCGCAGCACTGCCGCTAAAGACGATGAAGACGATAGGGGAGTGAACCGCCTTGAAGATCATTACCACCACCGCAATTGCAGCAGCAGCCATTGCCGCCACAGGTGCCGTCGGCATCGCCGGCGCATCGATTGCCTCTGCAGATGAAGCCGCGGATGTCGCAAACACCCAAAGCCTGGGCAGCCAGGCAAAAGTCGTGAATGGCACGAACATTCAGGGCTGGACCGTCAGCGACCTTAAGCCAAGCTCGGATGCCATTTCTTTTCCGGTGAACGGTACGTTGTGGGAAGCCACGGCCACGGATGAAGCCATTCAGGGCGGAGCCACACCCGTCGTCTCGAACTTCAACGCGCATTCGGCAAGTGGTCAGACCTACCGAGTCTTGTATCAGGCTGCGACGCCGCAGGGCGTCAATCCCGCCGGGCTTGCACAGGGGCAGAAGACCAGCGGCAAGATCTATTTCGACGTCACCGGGGACAGCCCGAATTCGGTGGTGTACACAGACGGTGGTGGCCGGGAGTTAGCTTCGTGGGTGCAATCGCAACCGCAAGGCCGGATGGGTGGCGGCACCACTTCGGCTGCCGGTAGCTCGACCTCGCCTGCTCAGTCTGGCAATACCGGCGCAGCCCCCGCCGGCAACCCGTCGATGCCCCCCGCCAGCGGTAGTCAAGGCACACCGATCCCTACCGGAAGCCAAGGGACGCCCCCGGCCACTGGTGGCGCGGCGGCACCGGCAGGCAGTCCGGCGGCGCCCGGTACGGCAGGTACCCCGGCGGCTCCGGGTACGGCCGGTATCCCGGCGGCGCCCGGTACAGCCGGCAGCCCTGAGGCGCCCGCGCCGGCCGGTAGTCCTGAAGCGCCGGCGGCCGGCCAGGCCCCGGGTAGCCAGGGAACGCCTGCTACGGGAGGCGCCCCCGAGGCACCTGCCACCGGCGGTAACCCAGACGCGACGGGCGGAGCCCCGGCGAACCCAACTCCTGGCGCGAGCCAGGCGACGCCGGCCGGTAGCCAGGGAACTTCTGGAACTGCCGGCCAGGGCGCGGGCTAAGGTCACGCCCTTTTTCCAACCGACTCGATAAATAGCCCGACCCCTGCGGATACGACGATCCGCAGGGGTCGGTTATGTTGGGCGCCCCGCAGCCACCCCTCGAACCTGCAGCGGCGGCGCCAGCCTAGGGTTACGCGGGAACTGGCGCGACTCGCCGCTCTCGCACGGGGTAACCGTTGCGCTCGGCAAGGGAGCGCAGTTGGCGCAGCGCGAAGGTCCGCGCGCGGCCGGTTTCCGGAACGACGACTCCTGCCCAGAGTCCTTCTATGCCAGGCAGTTCGCAGGCTTCTCGGGCGCACTGCCACCGACGCGGGCAGCCGCGGCAAATTGTCTTGGCCTCATCATCGGCAGCCGTTGTCCAACGCTCGGGGTCCTGTGTGCATGCGCCCAGCGGAAGCTCGTAGAGAGCGGTTGCGGTCATGTGTCTGGTTCCTCCGGTAAGTGCCGCAGTCTCGCGGCTGCTGATTCGGAAGCGTATAGCACAAACCGTAGCGATGCAACAGAAAGCGCTACATCGGACGCTGCAGCTGGCGCTCTGCTTTACAGAAGCGACCAGGACCGTCACGCAGGCACGCTGGGTGAAACATCACCAAGTGAGGGTTGGCCGGCTAGCAGCTCGATCGCAGGTCGGCGTGCGATCAGCCCAGGTCACGGCACTGGCCCGAGTGATGCAGGCCGCGCCGCTTGCCGCGCTGGATACGCCGGGCATCCAGTGGTCTGGGCGCACCGGAAGCGCTGCTGTTTGCGACGCTTTCCCATCCACGGGGCTGTAGCACCGACACGGTTAATGGACTAGACCCGACTGGCGCTAACGTTCCGATGTGACCAAGAAACGTAGCTAAGCCATAGCGGGCGCTAGCCCGCAACGGTTAAGATCAGGCTGGCGGCCGAGCCAACGCCACCGCCAACTCAATCCAAGGAATCGCCAGAGATGACCAACGTCGAGTCGACTGTCGAGCCAGCTCTGTTGATCGTTCACGACGGCGACAAGTCTCATGCGATCGGACCCGGGCGCGGCGTCGTGACGATTGGGAGTAGTCCTCAGGACAGTGTGCAGATCGATGACCGGCGGGTCTCCTTGAAAGTGGAGTCAACCGACGGACAGTGGCGAGTAGTCGACAACGGCTCCAACGGGATGTTCGTCGACGGACTACCGACAAGGTCGGTAACGATCGCGGATCGGACGACAGTCCGTCTGGGCGGCGCCAGCGATGGCAAGACGCTGGTATTCGAAGTTGTGGTGCCGTCAAAGGGCATCGCCCAGCCGCGGTCGAATGAGGGCGAGGACCTCGACGTCACCGGTACCTGGCGGATCGACGACCTTGACCCAGGGGTGGTCCGTGCGGGCGCGGCGGCCGCGGCTCGCCGCCGTGAACTCGACATCAGTCAACGCAGCCTCGCGGCCGACGGGGTCATTAATGCCGGAGCGCTCATCGCTTTCGAAAAAGGCCGTAGCTGGCCGCGCGAGCGGACCAGGGCCAAGCTCGAAGAGGTATTGCGCTGGCCGCCGGGTGCTATCGCCCGGATCCGAGAGGGCGGGTCGGTTCCCGGTGAAGAAGTCACCGAAGTCCTCTCTGGCGACGACCAGGTGCCGTTGATCGCACATGCGGTGATTGCGGCCGTGGACAGCTGCAACCTCGCGATCGCCGCCCTCCCACCGGTCGAGCATCCAGACTTCACCCGCGCAGCGGCGCCGATTCTGGCGGACCTGCGTCGGGTTGAGGCGGTCGCCGTCCGCGCCACTCAGATCGGCCGGGTTACGCCGCCGTTGATCAAGGCGCTCAGCACAGTGCGCCACCACTACGACCAACTGATGATGCTGGGCGCGACGGCGCCCGCCGCCACGCTGGGGCAACGGTTGTATGCGGCGCGGCGCCGCGCCAACCTGTCGATAACAGAGACCGCGCAGGCGGCGGGGGTGGCGGAGGGCATGATCGTCGCCGCGGAGCGGGAAGAAGCGCTGCCCACCGCGACTGCAGCTGCGATCGCGTCGCTGGTCGACCAGATCAGTTGGCGCTGACCGTCGCTGGGAGTGCTGATCCGTCGCCGGAAATTGTGCGCGGCAGCCTGTCACGGTGGCACTAAAATTTCGCCTGTGGGTCGATATGTAGCGCTGGTCGACCTGCGACATCGGTGATTTCAGACCGGGTGAGCGCGCCGGCGGGGCGCTACGGGCGGAAGTGTGGCCGCGCAGCTGCATCTCTACCATCCAGCGCGTGGACGCAGCCACAACGCAGTAGGTTTAGAACGACGTTGCCAGCAGATAGGAGTTGCCGATGGGCGGCGAACCGCGCGTGACGGCAGCGAATAGTGGCGCGTTGTTCTCAGTCGGCGTCGACCGGCAGATGTAAACGAGGAAGACGATGACCAGTCCCTATGCCACGGACCGCACCTCCGGCGACGTCGGCGACGTCGTCGGCGTCGAGGTGACCATCGACGGCATGTTGGTGATTGCCGACCGCCTCGGCCTCGTGGACTTTCCGGTGTCGCTCGCCATCCGGCCCAACATCCCCCAACTGGAACTGCGTGAGCTCGTCTGGGATCAAGTGCGGCGCGACCTCACCGATCAAGGGGTGCTGGACATCTATGGTGCGCCGCATCCCAGTGTCGCGGCCATGGTCGACACCCTTAGCAGAGCGGACCGCACACTGGAAGCGCGGTGGTGGCGTCGCGACGTCAACGACGGCACGATGGTGCGTTTCGTGCTGTGCCGCAAGGGAGAACGCCATGTCGTCGCAGCCCGTGACGGCGACATGCTGGTATTGCAGCTGGTGGCTCCGCAGATCGGCTTGGCCGGGATGGTGACCACCGTGTTGGGTCCCGCGTCGGCCGCCGATGTCGAACCGCTCACCGGAGTCGCAAGCAAGTTGGCCGAGTGCACGACCGCAAGCCAAATCGCGCAGTACGGCGTCGCACCCGCTTCGGCGCGCGTCTATGCAGAGATCATCGCCAACCCGACCAGCTGGGTGGAGATCACGGCCGGCGAACGCCACCCCGGCGGCACGTCGACGCAAACCGACTTGGCCGCCGGAGTCGCGGACTCACGGCAGGGCAGGGTGGTATCGCTTCCTCGGCGGGTCAACGGCGAGCTGTACGGCAGCTTTCTTCCCGGAACACCGGAAAATCTGCAGCGGGCGCTCGACGGTTTGGTCGAATTCCTGCCGTCGGGAAGCTGGTTCGAGCCCACCCCGGCCGAGTACTCGTAGTAAGAATCAGGAAGGACACACGGTGGATGGCACTCCGCCATACCCACTAGACGGCGACGACGATCGCGACGATCTAGCCGCATTGGACTTCTCCGTTGGTTATGACGACGGTGAGGAGTCGGTGCTCGGCTTGTTCGACGATTATCTGCCGAGTGATGAGACGACGGATGTGGGCGGGGATTGGGATGCGATCGCTGCCCCTGGCGTGGAAGAGGAAGAGCTTCAATCGCCGCTGTTCACAGTGACCAACCCAGCGGGGACGGTGACAGTGTCGGCGTTTATGGATGGACACATCCAGGGGATTGAACTGACGGCGAAAGTGACCAACATGACCGAAGCACATCTGGCTGACGAGATACTCGTCATCGCAGATCTGGCCCGGCAGAAGGCCCGGTCCGCCCAGTACGAGTCCATCTCTGAGGCCATGCGTGAACTGGGGCAAGACAACGCGACTACGCGTGATTTCCTGGCACGCGAATTGCGGCTGCCCTCGCCGGAAGAGGCGAGCGCAGCCGCAGCAGAGGTTTTTGCCACTCGATACGCGAGCGATCATGACTGAGCAGTTGGCCAACCTGTTCGCCAGCGCTGTCAACATGCTGCCCATGTCGCCGGCGCGGTCCCTGGAACTGTTCACTGAAATCACCAGCTATGACGAGTCCGCCTGCGATGCGTGGATCGGTCGCATCAGGTGCGGCGATACCGATCGGGTGACGTTGTTCCGGGCGTGGTACTCGCGCATGAACTTTGGCCGGTTGGCGGGCGCAGGTGAGACTTCGATGTCCACCCTCAACGCCAGGATCCCGATCGGCGGCCTGTACGGCGACATCACCTATCCGATCAATTCGCCGCTGGCGATCACGCTGGGCTTCGCGGCGAGTGAAGCCGCGGCCGGCAACTATGCGGATGCCATGGAAGCGCTGGAAGCCACGCCGTCCAGCGGCGCCGAGTACCTGGTGTCGTGGGCCAAGGCAGTCGTCTACGGCGCGGCCGAACGCTGGACCGATGTGATCGACGAGGTCAGGGGCGCTCCGCATTGGACGGACAAGTTCTTGGCTGCTGCCGCCGGGGTCGCCCACGGAGTCGCCTCCGCGAACCTGGGGCTGTTCAGCGAAGCTGAGCGGCGGCTGACCGAGATGCACGATTCGCCGGCGGGGCAAGCATGCGGGCGAGTGATCGCCTGGCATCTGGCGATGATTCGGCGCGGACAAGGCAATGAAGAATCGGCGACGCCACTGCTGGAGTGGCTGCAGGCAAACTACCCCGAGCCCAAAGTCGCTGCGGCGCTGAAAGATCCGTCCTACCGGTTGGTGCCAACCAGCACCGAAAAGATCGCGGCTCGCAAAGACCCCTGGGATCCCTCCAGCGTTGTCGCCGACACGTCGGGCCAGGAGAAGCTGCTCGCCGAAGCCCAAGCCGAACTGGACCGCCAGATCGGACTGGGCCGGGTCAAAGAGCAGATTGAGAGGTACCGCGCCGCCACCCAGATGGCTAAGGTCCGCGCGGCTCGCGGCATGAAGGTCGCGCAGGCCAGCAAGCACATGATCTTCGCTGGACCCCCCGGCACCGGCAAGACGACCATCGCCCGCGTGGTGGCCAACATCCTGGCCGGGCTGGGCGTCATCACCGAACCAAAACTCGTCGAGGCCTCCCGCAAGGATTTCGTCGCCGAATACGAGGGACAGTCCGCGGTCAAGACCGCCAGGACCATCGACCGTGCCGTCGGCGGTGTGCTGTTCATCGACGAGGCCTACACCCTGGTTCAGGAACGCGACGGACGCGCTGATCCATTCGGAACCGAGGCTTTGGACACCCTGCTGGCCCGGATGGAAAATGACCGCGACCGGCTCGTGGTGATCATCGCGGGCTACAGTTCCGACATCGACCGGCTGCTGGAAGCCAACGATGGGTTGCGGTCGCGCTTTGCGACCCGGATCGAGTTCGACTCTTATTCGCCCGAAGAGATTCTCGATATCGCGAAAGTCATTGCCAGCGCCAATGATTCGGCGTTGAGCACCGATGCCGCCGACCATCTGCTGGAGGCGGCGAAACTGCTCAGTCAGCGCACAGTCGGCGACAAGCCGGCGCTCGACGTCGCCGGCAACGGTCGCTACGCGCGCCAACTCGTAGAGTCCGGTGAGCAGTACCGGGATATGCGCCTGACGCAGGCGGTCGACTTCGAAACCCTGGACGTGGACCGGCTGCGTGAAGTCAACGGCCAGGATATGGCGGAGGCGATCAGCTCGGTGCACCGACGGCTCAACATCGGCGAGTGACAGATGGCGGGATTTCGGCTCACCACCAAGGTTCAGGTCAGCGGTTGGCGGTTCTTGCTGCGGCGCGTAGAGCACGCCATCGTGCGGCGAGACACCCGCATGTTCGACGATCCGCTGCAGTTCTACAGCCGGGCGGTGGGGCTCGGCATCGTGATCGCGGTGTTGATCGGGGTCGGCGCCGGACTGCTGGCGTATTTCAAGCCGCTTGGCCGGCAAAGCGGCGACAGTCTGCTCGTTGACCGCAGCACCAACCAGCTCTATGTGGTGATGTCGGGAACCGGAGAGCTGCACCCCGTCTACAACCTGACCTCGGCGCGGCTGGTGCTGGGAAGCTCGGGCAACCCGCACGCGGTGAAGTCCAGCGAGCTGGACAAGATGCCCAAGGGCCAGCGCATCGGCATCCCGGGCGCCCCGTACGCCACCCCGGTGACGTCAGATACTTCGTCGGACTGGACGCTGTGTGACACCGTCGCCAACCCGGAGAGTGTTGCTCCCGCCGTCCAGACTTCGGTGATAGCCATGCCTTTGGTTACCGATGCGTCGATAGGTCCGGTGCGGCCCAATCAGGCGCTGATCGCCTCCTATCAAGGCAGGGAATGGGTGGTGACCAAAGCCGGTCGCCACGTCATCGATCTGACCGACCGCGCGGTCGCCTCGGCGGTAGGGATACCCGTCACCGCGAGGGCCACCCCGATGTCGGAAGGTGTGTACAACGCGATTCCCGACGCCGGACCCTGGCAGGTGCCACCAATCCCCGCCGCAGGCGCGCCGAATTCTCTTGGGCTGCCGGAGAATCTGGTAATCGGGTCAGTGTTTCAAACCCAGAGCGAGACGGGTCCACAGAAGTTCGTGGTGCTGCCCGATGGTGTTGCCCGGGTGAACGCGACCACGTCAGCGGCCTTACGCGCAACCAATTCCTATGGGCTGATCGCGCCCCCGTCGATCGAGTCGAGCCTGGTCGCGAGGATTCCAGAGCGGGTGTACGGCTCGCCTCTGCCGGATGAACCGCTGAAGATTCTGCCTCGGCAGGAGGCGCCCGTGCTGTGCTGGTCGTGGGAGCGCGAGCCCGGCGACCAGTCCGCCAAAACTGCTGTGCTCACCGGCCGCCACTTGCCGATTTCACCTGCGGCGATGCGCACCGGTATCAAGCAGATCGAGGGGACCACAACAGTTTTCACAGATGGCGGAAAGTATGTGCGTCTCCAGTCTCCCGACCCGAAGCACGGTGAGGCGTTGTACTACATCGATCCACAGGGTGTGCGGTACGGGTTGCCGGACGAAGAGACGGCCAAGTATCTCGGCTTGACGTCGCCCAAGAACGCGCCGTGGGCTGTCGTGCGGTTGCTCGTAGACGGGCCGGTGCTGTCCAAGCAGGCCGCACTACTAGAGCACGACACCCTGCCCCCGGATCCCAAACCCCGGAAAATCGAAACCCGAGGCGGCTGATGACGACCAAGAAGTTCACCCCGACCGTCAAGCGAGGACCACGCCTGACGCCCGGCGAAATCACTGTCACGCCACCGGAAGACCTCGGCATTGAGATTCCGGCCTCGGGCATCCAGAAGATGCTGCCGTATGTGATGGGCGGCGGCATGCTGGGCATGATCGCGATCATGGTCTTCACCGGCGTCCGGCAGCTTTCACCGTACATGTTGATGATGCCGTTGATGATGATCATGACGACGGTGGGGTTCATGGCCGGCGGTGGTCCGGGCGGCAAGAAGGTCCCTGAAATCAACGCCGACCGTAGGGAATATCTGCGCTATCTGGCCGGTCTACGAACCCGCGTGACCTCATCGGCCAGCGCACAGGTCACGTTCTTCGGTTACCACGCACCACATCCCGACGATCTACTGTCGCTTGTCGGCACACACCGGCAGTGGTCTCGGCCGGCTAATGCCGACTTCTACGCGGCGACCCGCATCGGACTCGGCTCCGAGCCGGCGGTGGACCGGCTGCTGAGACCTGCACTCGGCGGTGAGCTGGCGGGGCCCGACGCCGCACCCCAGCCGCACCTTGAACCCGTAAGCCACATGTGGGTGTTGAAGTTCCTGCGCACTCACGGACTTGTCCACGATTGCCCGAAGCTGGTGCAGCTGCGCACTTTTCCCACCATCGCACTCGGCGGTGATCCGGAGGGCGCGGCCGGGTTGCTGAGAGCGATGATCTGCCACTTGGCCGTATTCCATCCACCGGACCTGTTGCAGATGCGGGTGCTCACCGAAGACCCTGAGGACCCAGAGTGGTCCTGGGTGAAGTGGCTCCCGCATCTCCAGCACCAGACCGACACCGATGCCGCCGGGACGACTCGGCTGATCTTCACCCGGCCAGACGGTCTGAGCGATTTGACCGCTCGCGGCCCGCACACACCGGATGCGGGTCCCGGCGGGCCCTACGTGGTGGTCATCGATTTGACCGGAGGCACGGCGGGCTTCCCAATGGACGGCCGTGCCGGCGTCACGGTCATCACGTTGGGTAATCACCGGTCGGCGTACCGAATTCGGGTCGACAAGGACGGCACCGCGGACGACCGCCTTCCTAACCAGACATTCCGGCAGGTGACGTCGGTGACCGACCGGATGTCCCCGGCACAAGCCACTCGGGTCGCCCGAAAGCTGGCCGGGTGGTCCATCACCGGGACCATCATCGACAAGACCACTCGAGTCCAGAAGAAGGTGTCGACCGAGTGGCACCAGTTGGTCGGTGCCCAGGGGGTCGAAGAGGTGCTGCCGAACCGTTGGCGGATGTTCGCCGACACCGACCAGGACCGACTGCGAATCCCGTTCGGTCATGAGCTCAGGACCGGCGACGTCATGTACCTGGACATCAAAGAGGGTGCGGAATTCGGGGCCGGACCGCATGGCATGCTCATCGGCACTACCGGATCGGGCAAGTCGGAGTTCTTGCGCACCCTGATCCTGTCGCTGGCCGCCACCCATCATCCGGACCAGGTCAACCTGCTGCTCACCGACTTCAAGGGTGGTTCCACCTTCCTGGGTATGGAACGACTGCCGCACACTGCCGCGGTTGTCACCAACATGGAGGAAGAGGCTGAGCTTGTCAGCCGCATGGGTGAGGTGTTGACCGGCGAACTCGACCGGCGGCAGTCGATACTGCGCCAGGCCGGTATGCAGGTGGGCGCTGCGGGCGCGTTATCCGGTGTGGCTGAGTACGAGAAACACCGGGAGCGCGGCGCTGACTTACGGCCTCTGCCAACACTTTTCGTCGTGGTTGACGAGTTCGCCGAGCTGTTGGCCAACCACCCGGACTTCATCGCCTTGTTTGACCGGATCTGTCGCGTCGGCCGGTCGTTGCGGGTGCACTTGTTGTTGGCGACCCAGTCGCTGAACACCGGCGGCGCGCGCATCGACAAACTGGAGCCCAACCTTACTTACCGCATCGCGTTGCGCACGACTAGTTCGGCGGAATCCAAGCAGGTGATCGGAACGCCCGAAGCGCAATACATCACCAACAAGGAAAGCGGTGTCGGGTTCCTGCGGGTCGGTATGGAGGACCCGGTCAAATTCAAGAGTGTCTACACCGGTACGCCCTACGTTCCCGCCATGGACGTTGACGGGGAAGTAAACGGTGAAGCGCCTGGTGTCCCGCAGCGCAGGCGAGATGTGCGCATCCACCGGTTCACCGCGGCACCGATCTTCGACCCGGCGGTGACGTCATGAGCATCGAACAAGAACCGCGGGTACTGCGCGAGGTGGTGCTGGATCAGCTTGGCACCGGTGAAGCTATCGCGTATCGAATGTGGTTGCCGCCGTTGATGGATCCGACTCCGGTCAATGAGCTCGTCGAGCGTGACATCCGGCAACCGTTGCGATTCGGCCTGGGGGTCATGGACGAGCCGCGCCGGCATCGTCAGGAAGTGTGGGGCATCGACGTTTCCGCAGCGAGCGGCAACATCGCCGTTGGCGGCGCCCCGCAGACAGGCAAGTCGACATTTCTGCAAACAATGATCTTGTCGGCTGCGGCCACCCACTCACCGCGCCACGTGCAGTTCTATTGCATCGATCTCGGTGGCGGTGGGCTGATTTACCTCGAAGACCTGCCGCATGTCGGCGGGGTGGCGACCCGATCCGAGCCGGACCGGGTCAACCGCATGGTTGCCGAAATGAAAGCCGTGCTGCGCCAACGGGAAAACATTTTCAAGCAGTATCGGGTGGGCTCGATCGCGGCGTATCGGCAGATGCGCGACGACCCGAATCATCCCGCCGCATCCGATCCCTTCGGCGACGTGTTTCTGGTCATCGACGGGTGGCCGGCGTTCGTCGGGGAATTTCCCGACCTCGAACCAATAGTGCAAGACCTGGCCGGTCAGGGGTTGGCCTTCGGCATCCACACCGTGATCTCCACGCCACGTTGGACTGAACTGAAGGCCCGGGTGCGCGACTATCTCGGCACCAAGGTGGAGTTCCGACTTGGCGACACCAACGAAACCCAGATCGACCGCATAACCCGCGAGATCCCGGCCAACCGTCCCGGCCGGGCGATCTCGATGGAAAAGCACCACCTGATGATCGGCGTTCCCCGGATCGACGGTGTGCACAGCGCCGACAACCTGGTTGAAGCGATGTCGGCGGCAGTGCAGCAAATCGCTCCCCTTCACACCGAACAGGCGCCCGAGGTCAGGGTGCTGCCCGAACGTATCCATCTGCACCAACTGGATCCGAACCCGCCGGGACCAGATGCGGATTACCGCGCCCGGTGGATGATTCCGCTTGGCCTGCGCGAGGCAGACCTTTCGGTGGCCTACAACAACATGCAGGTCACTCCGCACTTGCTGATCTTTGGTGCCGCGAAGTCGGGTAAGACCCGTATCGCTCACGCCGTTGCGCAGGCCATCTGTGCCCGCAACAGTCCTGATCAGGTGCGTTTCATGGTGGCCGATTACCGCTCCGGACTGCTGGACGCGGTACCGGATTCCCATCTGCTCGACGCGGGGGCCATCAACCGCAACGCCGCATCACTGGACGAGAACATCAAAGCGATGGCGATCAATCTGCGAAAGCGATTGCCGCCCGTCGACTTGACTGCCGCACAGTTGCGTGCGCGGTCGTGGTGGAGCGGGCCTGACATCGTGCTGTTGGTCGACGATTGGCACATGATCGTGGCAGCTGCCGGTGGAGTCCCGCCGATGACGCCGCTGGGACCGCTATTACCTGCGGCCGCGGATATTGGGCTGCACGTAATTGTCACGTGTCAAATGAGCCAGGCTGCCCGAGCAACCATGGACAGGTTTGTCGGTGTTGCATACGGGTCGGGATCGCCCACCCTATTTCTCTCCGGTGACAAACAAGAGTTCCCGTCCAGCGAGATTAAAGTCAAAAAAAGACCTCCTGGCCAGGCGTTTCTGGTGGCGCCGGACGCTAAAGAAGTCATCCAAGCGGTCTATATCGACCCTCCAGAAGAAGTGTCTGCACCACCCTCTCACGGCGGTTAGGATCGATTCGACAACTTCAACGCCGTAGGACGTGCTGATGCGCGAGGGGTGTCAAATCCCAGCCTGAAATGGTGCGCGGTCGTCCATAACGGTGAATGTGGATGTCCGCTACAAGGTGAGGAGAGATTTGAAATGCAACCCTTAGCAGTCGACCCGGCCATCGCCGCGATCGGTACCCAGGTCGTCGCGAACGGCACCCGCGGACTGGCCGCTGGCACCACAGCTTCGGCGGCGGTGACGAGCCTGATGCCGGCCGGAATCGACGAAGTCTCGGCGCAGGCCGCGCTGGCATTCGCGTCAGAGGGCGTGCAGACATGCGCTCTGAACAGCTTCGCGCAGGAAGAGCTCGCACGCGCCGGCGCAGCCTACGCGGAGGCCGCCGCAATCTATGCCGCGGTCGACGAGGGTGCCGCGGGCACGCTGATTTAGAGCGTCGGCCGAAGCAGTCACCTCGAGACCAGAGTTAGTACGCCATGGTTGGGTTGCCGCCGTTAGGCATCGATTTCGCCGCGCTGCTGCCGGAGATCAATACCTTCCGGCTGCAGGCCGGAGCCGGCGCAGAGCCGATGCTGCAGGCCGCCGCAGGCTGGGAGGCGTGGGCAATCTCTCTGGAGACTCAGGCTCTGGAGCTGGCCGCGAGCATGTCTGCGCTCAGTGGGGCGTGGTCCGGCATGGCCAGCGAACGGGCGGTGGCCGCGACGATGCCAATGGTGGCTTGGCTGCAGACGCTGGCGTTGCAGGCACAGAAGCGTGCCATGCAGGCAGCGGCACAGGCCGCGTCGTACACCGCCGCGGCCACAACCACCCCGCAGCTGCCCGAGATCGCGGAAAACCACATCACCAACTTTGTTCTGAACGCCACCAACTTCCTCGGCGTCAACACAGTGCCGATTGCGTTCAACGAGGCGGACTACGTCCGCATGTGGGATCTGGCTGCCGCCACGATGTACGCGTACCTGGCGGAGACCACCACCAATGTGATGTTCGAGCCGGTTTTGCCGGCGAAGCCGGTTGTCATCCCGGGTGTCGCCGAGGTAGCGGCGGGCGCGGCGCTGGGCCAGTTGGCCGCGAATGCGCCGGGTGCCGTCTACCGCGACGCGGTGTTCGCCCGGGCGGCTGCACAGGGCCTGGCCGAATCGGTCGGTTTGAAGGCGGGCGAGGCAGTGGGCGCGGGCAGCCAGGCGGCAACACTGGGGGAGGGTCAGGCCAGCCACGCGCAGAACGCGCGCCCGTCCGAGCAGAACGAGCTGACCCAAGGTCCGCAGCAGTTCATGCAGTCGGGCATGCAGATGGTCACCCAGATCGGGTCGCAGGCCGGCCAAATACCGCAGATGCTCCAGAGTCCGATGCAGCAGCTGACCCAACCACTGCAGCAGGTGACGTCGATGGTCAGCCAATTCGGCAGCGGCATGGGATCCGGCGACCACGGTATGCAGCAACTTGGCCTGATGGGGGCCAGTCCATTTTCCAACCATCCGCTGGCCGGCGGGTCTGGGGCCAGCACCGGCGCGGGCCTGGTGCGGGCGGCGTCACTGCCCGGCATGGGAGGCTCGGCGCCGCGCACACCCCTGATGGCGAGCCTGATCGACAAGGCCGGCCCGGTGTCGCCGGCCGCCGTCGAACCCGTCGGTGCAGCCGCGGGAGCGTCGGCCACCGGCGGAACGGCGCCGGTCGGTGCCGGCAGCGGCGGCGCGGGCGCGATGGGCCCGACCGGGCAGCGCGGAAAATCCGGCGGCACCAAGGGCGGGCTGAAGGCGCCCTCGCCGCTCACCCAGGACCTGGGCGAAGACGACGGCGACGACTGGTAGTCGTCCACCAAAGACTTCCCGGCCATTGGGGCCGGAAGACTCGCCCTGTGGCGAGGACAACAGGAAAAGAAAGAGATCAGCATGGGTGCACCAATGGAAGCCGATCCGGCTGTCCTCGCCACAGAGGCCGGCAACTTCGAGCGGATCGCAGGAGAGATCAAGGGTGTGATGGCCCGAGTCGAGGGGACAGCACAAGAATTGATGCCGCAGTTGCAGGGTAGTGCCGGCACTGCTGCTCAGGCGGCACTCGCCCGTTACAACGAGGCTGCCCTCGCGCAGGTGAAAGAACTCGACGACGTCACTGAGAACCTGCACCAGTCGAACATCCACTACACCAGCACGGACGAGGATCAGGCCGCCGGCGTTGCCGCTGCCATGAACTTCTGACCCCGACTCGAGAGAAACGGAGTATCACATGGGACAACCAATCACTTACAACTTCGCCGGCATCGAGGGCCACGCGACCGCTATTCACGGCGCGGTTGGTATCCAGGCCGGTCTGCTCGACGAGGGCAAGGGCTCGCTTGCGAGGCTGGCCGGAGCGTGGCAAGGCGACGCCCAAGGCGCCTACAACACGCTCATGATGCGGTGGGACCAAACGGCGAACGAACTGAACCTGGCCTTGCAGAACCTGGCGCAGGCGATTCACGAGGCCGGTGCGACAATGGGTCAAACCGAGGCCGCCAACACGGCTAGATTTTTCTAGCCCGGCGCGCACGAGGGGGCGAGTATGAGTTGTTGAGCTCGCCCACCTCGTGTCCCGCCGCAACCGACGAAGTCTTGAGAGGTGCTCATGTCGGCCGACTATGACCGGCTCTTCAACGCCCCCGAGGACGAGCCCGGGGACACAACGGCGCAGGTAGATCTGGACGCCGTTCGACGGTTCCAGCCACCGCCTCCGATGCCGGCGAGCCCACCCGCATCCCACGACGCGCCTACCCCGCCGATGCCTATCGGCGGGCCGCAGCCCCCGCCGTCGTGGCAAGCCCAGTCCGCACCGCAACCGGCGCCACGCACGGATATGCCCGCACCGCCACCACCGAATGGCAGCGCCGCGGCGCCCATGCCGACCGCCGGAACTACCGGCGCGCAATACGAGCGACCGCGTACGCCACCGCCCCAGCCGCCGCCGATGCAACCAGCACCGGCGCCGAGCCAACATTTCGCCGATTCGCAGCAAGAGGCAGGTGGCTGGCGCGCAGCCCCGCCGGCGCCGAGCCAGCCGCAGACGTCCGCGGCGACGATCGGCAATCACCGCGCTATCGACGCGTTGTCGCACGTCGGCGTCAAGTCCGCGGTCAAGATGCCGTCGCAACACGGCTGGCGCCATTGGCTCTACCTGCTGACCAGGATGAACCTCGGTCTGTCTCCCGATGAGCTCTACGAATTGGACCTGCAGATGCGGGTCCGGCGCAACGCCCGCGATTCGTATCAGATCGGTGTGCTGGGCTTAAAGGGCGGCGTCGGAAAGACCGCTGTGACTGTGGCTTTGGGTTCGGCGTTGGCGAAAGTGCGGGGTGACCGAATCCTGGCTATCGATGCCGATCCGGGTGCCGGAAACCTCGCTGATCGCGCGGGGCGCCAATCTGCGGCCAGCATCGCGGACCTGCTCGCCGACAAATCACTGTCGCGATACAACGACATCCGCGCGCACACCAGCATGAACGCCGCAAACCTCGAAGTGTTGTCCTCCGAGGAGTACAGCGTGGCACGCCGCGCATTCAACGACGACGACTGGCAGGGCGCCACCGACATCGTGTCGAGGTACTACAACCTCGTGCTGGCCGACTGCGGGCCGGGCTTGTTCGATTCGTCGGCCAAAGCTGTGCTGTCGACGGTTTCGGGCATCGTCATCGTGGCCAGCGCGTCGATCGACGGCGCGCGCCAGGCGGCGATCGCTATGGACTGGCTGCGCCAAAACGGTTACCAGGACCTGCTATCGCGCGCGTGTGTGGTGATCAACCACGTCGTGCCGGGTAAGCCGAATCTGGATGTCGACGATCTGGTGCAGCAGTTCGAACGCCATCTGCAGCCTGGCCGGGTCCTCGTGTTGCCGTGGGATAAGCACGTCGCGGCGGGAACCGAGATCCAACTCGACCTGCTGGGCTCTACCTACCAGCGCAGGATCCTCGAGTTGGCCGCGGCGCTGTCCGACGACTTCGACCGGCTCGAACGGCATTGAGCGCCCCCGCCGCCGCAGCCTCGGCCACCTCGGGCACCACGCCGAGCAGACCGGCGACCACCCGCGTGACGATCCTTACCGGCAAGCGGATGACGGACTTGGTGCTGCCCTCGTCGACCCCGATCGAGACCTATATCGACGAGACCGTCTCGGTGCTGGCCGACCTGCTGGAAGACACGCCTGCTGACGTCCTGGCCGGCTTCGATTTCTCCGCGGGCGGGGTGTGGGCGTTCGCTCGTCCGGGTGCTCCGCCGCTGAAACTCGACAAATCACTCGACGACGCCGGAGTCGTCGATGGGTCGTTGTTGACGCTGGTGGCGGTCAGCCGCACGGAGCGGTATCGACCGCTGGTCGAGGACGTCATCGACGCCATCGCGGTGCTCGACGAATCACCACAGTTCGATCGGCGCGCGCTGAATCGCTTTGTGGTGGTGGCCCTTCCAGTAGTAGCGCTGGTGCTGTCCGTGGCGTCGGCGCTGGCCTGGAGTAACACGGGGCATCTGCTCTGGTGGGCGCCGGCGCTGGGCGTTTTGGCCGTCGGTCTGCTGGTCGGCAGTGTCGTCGCCAGAAGCCGGTATGGGAACCTGAAGATGGCGGAGAGCCTGCTCGTTGCGGCGTATCCGGTAGTCGCGGCAGCGGTCGCGCTCGCGATCCCGCTGCCGCGCGGTAGTGACTCGCTGGGCGCGCCTCAACTGGCGGCCAGCGCGGTGGCCATCCTGCTCTTGACGCTGGCCACGCGCGGTGGGCCGCGTCGGCGCGCCGAGCTGGCTTCGTTCATCACCGTCTCGGCTACCGCGGTGATGGCGGCGGCCATCGCCTACGGCTATGGCTGGCAGTACTGGGTGCCGGCTGGCGCAATTGGCTTTGGGCTGTTCGTCGTGACCAATGCGGCCAAGCTGACGGTCGCTGTCGCGCGGATTGCGCTGCCGCCGATTCCTGCGCCCGGCGAGACCGTCGGCAACGAGGAGTTGCTCGACGCCGTCGAGGCTCCCGAAGACGTGGACGAAGAGTCGGCGACTTGGCAGGCCATCCTGGCGTCGGTGCCCGACTCTGCGGCCCGGTTGACCGAACGCAGCCGGCTGGCCAGGCAGTTGCTGATCGGTTTTCTTTCGGCCGGCACCCTGGTGCTGGCCGTCGGTGCGATCGCGGTGGTGGTGCGCGGACACTTCTTCATCCACAGCATCGTGGTGGCCGGTTTGGTTACGGTGATCTGCGGGTTCCGGTCGCGGTTGTACGCCGAACGCTGGTGCGCCTGGGCGCTGCTGACCGCCGTCGTCGCTATCCCGACGGGTGTGATGGTGAAGGTGAGTCTGTGGTATCCGGACAGCGCCTGGCTGGTGTTGAGCATCTACCTGGCGGGTGCGGTCGTCGGTGTGATTGCCATCGGCGCAAGCGGGAGTGGCCGTCGTGTCTCGCCGGTGACCAAGCGGCTCCTCGAATTGGCCGACGGCGCGGCGATCGCCACCGTCATCCCGTTGCTGCTGTGGATCGCCAGCGTCTACGACCTGATCCGCAATATTCGCGGCTGATGCCGACGTCCGCCCTAAGAGGGCTTCCCGCAACGGAGTTCGGCCCATGAGCGGCGGGCAGGATCTGGCTGTTGACGCCGACGCGGTCGGTAAAGTCGGCAGCACATTCAGCCAGGCCGGCGGCGAACTGGCCGCACTCAACGCGGACGCTCCCCTTGGCGATGCGGCCGCGGTGGGGTCGCAGTTGGCCACCGCGGGTGCTTGCCGGAAGGCGCAGTCGGCCGTCGCCGCTCAGGCCGCGGCGTTGGCGAAGGAAACCGACGAATACGGCGGCAACCTGAAAACCGCCGCGGCCGAATACCGCAACACCGACCGCACAGCGGGCGACGCGATTCACAAGGTCGAATTCGGCAAGTAAGTCGCGCTAGTTGATGCACTGACACCGCTTATCCCGGTGGTACGGTTTTGAAATCGGCCGTTCGAAAGGCATGGCTGCATGGGTGTTTCGGTCTCGACGGTGGAGGGGTCGCACCCTGAAAAGCTCGTCGACGCCGCCGAACAGGTTTCCGGCAAGATCACCACCTTGGAAACCATCATGGCCGGCGAGCGGGAGGACTTGGCATATCTGCAGCAGTCCTGGCAGGGCGAGGCCGCCAGCGCTGCGCTGGCCGAGGGTTTGCGAAAGCTGGGCAAACAGGAGCGGTTTCGTCTCAGGTTGCAGGAACTGAAATCCGCACTCAACAACGGCGGAGAGCAACTCGGCGCCCTGCGTAAAGCAATCGTGGAAATGGTCCACACATTGGTGAAGTTGGGTTTCTCGGTCAGCGATGATGGTGTGGTCACGCCACACCAGTGGCTGGTCGGACGGTTCCTGAACGGGGTGGCGGAGAAGCTGACAACTGTCCTCCAGCAACTGCTGAAAACCTTCGACGAAGTCGATCAAGCCACTGCTGCGGCGATTGCACAGGCGTGTGGCTCGTCGATTCCTAATCCTCCGGTCAACGTGGCGGGCAAAGACATTCAGATTCCATCGCCAGACACCAGCCCCGAGGACGTTAAGAAGTGGTGGGATTCGCTCAGTGACGAGCAGCGACAAGCACTCATCGCGCAGCACCCCCCGCTGCTGGGCAACCTCGGCGGCGTCCCGGCCGACGTTCGCGACCAAGTCAATGTGCAGGTGATGGACGACGACATCCATCGCGTCGAGGACATTGCCAACCGCCACCACGTCTCGATCGATGATGTGGCCAAAAACCCAGGGGCCTACGGACTTTCGGCCGACGACGTTACTCGCTATCAAAACGCCAAGAATACGCAGCGTGGTCTTTACCATGACATGGGGATTGACGATTACCACGGCGACTACAAAGGCCTCGCCCAGTATGCCAAAGACCACAACCTGGACATATCCAAGCTGCGGCCGGCAATGCTCTGGGCCTATGACCCGCTGGCGTTCAACGGTAAGGGCAAGGCAGCAATCGCGATTGGAAACCCGGACAAGTCGCCGAACACGGCGGTCATCGTGCCGGGTACGGGCGCCAGCGTGAAGTCGGGATGGTTATCCGACGGCCACAATGATGCGATCAATCTCTACGATCAATCGGCACTGGCCGATCCAACCCATCCCACCGCGGTCATCGCGTGGATGGGCTACGACACCCCTTCGAGCTTCAACGATCTCAACGTCGGGAACCCGGGCCTTGCCCAAACCGGTGGGGACCTGCTCGCGTGGGATGTCAACAGCCTGGGTGTCACTCACCAAGGCGGCGTAGGGGAGCACGTCACCGTCATCGGCCACTCATACGGGTCGACGACGGTGGCCGACGCGTTTGCCCGCAGCGGCATGCACGCCAATGATGCTGTGCTACTGGGTTGTCCGGGCACTGATGCGGCGCGCACCGCTGCCGACTTCAACCTCAATGGCGGCCACGTCTACGTCGGCGACGCTTCCACTGACTTCGTCGGTTGGCTCGGCGAAGCAGGCGGAGTGCCCAATGCGCTCAACGATGCTCTAGGCAATCCTGTTGGAGCGGCAGCGGGCTTAGGCACCGACCCGGCCCACGAGGGCTTTGGTGCGACGCGGTTTCGTGCCGAAGTTCCGGGCTCAGAATTCATCCGCAGAGAAGACCATTCGTACTACTACCACGTGGGCAGCGAGTCGCTGCGCAGCATGACCGACATCGTCAGCGGTCATGGCGACAATCTGGGACGCGAGGGACTGTTGGCCGGGCAGCGGGTGGACGTCCCCTATCCCGTCACACCGACCGAAGTGCAGGTTCCAGGCATCGGCAAGGTCCCGGTGCCGCACATCGATCTCCCGTGGACTGACCCTGAATGGAACCGGCCGGGGGCGTCTGTGACGGATGACCATGGTTTCTAGTAACCGTCGAGATAGCCGCCTACGGCGAGGACCGGCGTTATTGACCGTCGCCCCGCTTATCGCGGTCGTTGTTCTTGTCCTAGGAGGATGCTCGCAGATGTTTCCATCGCAAAACCGCGCGGCCCAACCTCCGGAGCCGCTCTCCGAGGAGCAGGCCAAGGCCCAGGTGATCGACCCAGCCAAACAGATCGCCAAAGTCACCGACTTACCCGACCTGTCCGGGACTTTCGAGTGGGAGTCGTGCAACGACCAAGGGGATCCGCCCTATCGCGGCAGGGTGGACATGTTGTTCACCGTGCCCGCCGGCGTCGACCGCCAGGCCTACTTCCAGCAGATCGCCGCCACGATGGCTGGACAATCCGGCTGGTCCGCCGGCCCGCCACCGGGTATGCGCCCGTTCGGCGCCGCGGTCCACAAAGACGGGGTCATGGTCATCATCGGGGAGAGCGGCACCGTCGGGCATCACGGCTCCATCCGGCTGTTCGGTGAGTGCCGCAACATGGCGGATCACCACACGGATAACGGCTTCCAACGCATCACCGACGAACTGGGATGACGGCTCGATTGACCGGCCAGCATCCTCTTTCGACGGTGGCGGCAAAATTCGTGCACGCGACGTGTCAACCGACCGGTTATGATTTGTGCTACGAAGACGCAGCGTGGGGGTTTTAGCGATGGCACAAGAGACGCTCAAAGTAGATCCAGAGCGGCTGGCGCAAGCCGCGGCGAGCTTGGGCGCCCATGCCGACGAAATTCCGGTGATTCCGCCGGGTTTCACCGTGTCCGGAAGTGACCCGCTATCGGCAGCGATCGCCGCGCACGTACCCAAGCTGGAAGCACCGGTAGTCGGGCCATGACCCTGGACCAACTCAAAGCGGACGCGCAACGGGACGCTGCCAACGTTGCCAAGGCGGCCCAGCACTACGCGCAGACCGATGAAGCGCTGGGAAACAAAATCAACCAGCAGCAGTTCGACGCGAATGGCGGCCAGGGGCAGTCCGGCGGTGCGGCGGGGGCGGGCGGCGACCCGGCGAGCCAGATGATGGGTCAGATGGGCCAGATGCTCGGCATGCCGATGGAGATGGCCGGCCAAGCCGTGCAGATGCCGATGCAGATGGTGGGCATGCTGGGAGCGCTTCCGCAGACGGTTATGCAGAGCATGCAAGGCCTGCAGGGCATGATGGGCCACTCTGGCCAGCTGGGCCAGCACGGCCAGGATGGGCAGCCGGGCGACGTGCCCCCGGATCAGCTCCAACCGGACAAGCCGGAGGACAAGGACGACAAGGCCGAGGAGAAGCCGAGCGAACCGGCCGAGCCGAAACACCAAGCCGCCGGACCGCAGCGAGAGCGGCTAGAGCCCATTCCCGACTCTCTTGGCGGTGCAGCCGGTGGCCAGCCGGGAAGTCCGACTGTTCCGGTCACGCCGGCGCCTAGCCGGCCGGCGACGCCCGGTTCGGAGATCGATCTCTGATCGCTAGGCGGCATTAATCCCCAGTTGCTTGAGGCTGTCGCCATTAGGTTCAGTGCAGGAAGGCCGTCGTTGAGTCGGCCTGAATTGGCGTAAGTTGGCCTGACCTGGAGGTGTGTGTCGTGAGTGTGCCCCCGCCCCCGCAGGGTCCGTGGCACTCTGGTCCGCCCCGGCCCGGCCAGCCGCCCACACCGCCCCCCGGGGGGTTTCCCCAGGGCCAGCCTTATGGCCCGCCGCCCGGACAGTATCCAAGTTGGCCACCGCATGGGCGGCCCAGGAAGAGCAATGCCCTGAAGTGGGCTTTGGTAGCGGTGACCCTGATAATGGTTGTCGCAGTGGCTGTGGTGCTGACGTTGGTTTTCAGTCAGGGGGGAGCAGGCGGCGACTTTTCCGATGGCGGCGGTTCGCATCCGACACCGGGGATCGTCAGCGCAAACGACAGTGGCCCGGTCGCCGTCATCACCGATGAGCCGACGTGCGGGAAGTTCGGGCCGATCAATGACGGCCTGGCTAACCAACAACGCAAAGGCTGGGATAAGCGCGGCCACAATTCGGTCGTACAGGACTTTGCGTTTCGGAGCGCTTAATACACGCGCGCCTATGTTCAGGGCTAGACGCCTACGTTCCGTCTAATAGTCATTTAGCTGCTGCGGACAACACCGTCGAGGCGGTTGTTGTTGAGGTGTGCAAAGCGGTTGGCGTCAGCTGATGGGGTGTTTGCGCAACCTTCGAGGGATTGCGCCTAGCAGCGGCGCAGCCAGCCGTTGCCTCCTTCACAGTCCGCAGGTTATGCAGTTTCGGCGATCGAGACGTGGATGATGCGGCGCAGTGTGTGACGGTGCGCATGACAGCTTTGGTGTACGAGGCCGGTCGATTTGTCGCTTAACCTTGTAGAGAACAGTGTTCGGGTAGGTGCAAGCTGCAGTTGAAGCTGCCTCAATTTCGAGCCGTGAGTGGACGTGACCTGGAGGTTTGTGTATTGAGTGTGCCCCCGCCCCCGCAGGGGCCGTGGCAGGCAAGGCCGCCTGCACCCGGCCAGCCGCCCGCTCCGCCGTACGGTCCGCCGCCCGGGCAGTATCCGGGTTGGCCACCGCCTGGGCCACCGAAGAAGAGCAACGCCCTGAAGTGGGCCCTGGGGGCGGTCACCCTGGTTGCGGTCATCGCAATAGCGGTGGCAGTGACGTTGGCACTCACACACGGCGGATCTGGCGGCGGAGGCTCGACCAACGGAGGCGATGCGGGAAGGACCTCCGCGATTGCCAGCGCGAATGACACGAGCCCTATCGGGATCATCACCGACGAGCCGACCTGCGAGAAATTCGGGCCGATCAACGATGGCTTTGCCAACCAAGCGAAAAATGGGTGGGATGAGCGCGACCCGTCGATCCCGGCAGCGGGTTGGACCGCGGATCAGCGTACTCAATACCAGGCGGTCGGCACTTTGATGCGGACTACCGCGGATCAGTTCGTACCACTTGCCAAGCGGACGCCACACAGGGTCGTGCGTGAAATCTATGAACAATTTATCGTTTACGCACGGGCTTACGCCGACAGCATTGCTACTTACACGGCGCAGGATAATTACTTAGCCCTTGTCGCTGTGGGCGCCTCGTCGGCCGTATATGACATCTGCCATGCGATTTCACAGGGGTCGGCCAGTGCGTGGGAACCGTTGGTGCCGACGGTAGCGCCGCCCGCGCACTCCGCGAGTCCCAGCGATCCGGCTAACCCTCAACGATTGATCACCTCCCGAGATCCAGTCTGTGACGATTTGGTTGCCACGACCGACCGATACGTATCCGATACTTCCGCGTGGGAGACCGTCGACGCGCGAATTCCTGCGACCCAGTGGAACCCTGATCAAAGGGCCATCTTCGATGCGGTGAAACCAGTGATGTCAGCCTACGCTGACAATATCGAACGACTCGGAAAAAATAGCAGCAATTCTGCGGTTCAGGATTTAACAATACTAAGCGCTCAGTACCTTCGTGCGTATGTCCAAAGTCTACCCACCTACGTTCCGTCGGACAGTTTTTTGGCCGCGGCTGCTCACGACACGAAGTCGATAGTCGTCGGAGCGTGCATCGTTGTTGGGGGTTAAAGAATGACGATTGCTTCACCATCGGGCGATTACGCCGCGCAGATGATCGACGGGCTATGGCCGCAGGCTGATGAAGAACAATTGGAGGCTCGTGCAGAGGTATTCGACCAAGCCAGCGGACAACTGGGCAAGGTGATCGAAAATTGGGCACGCGAGCATCACATGATTTTTCATGATGGTGTTTGGTCGGGGGGCGCAGCCAGCGCCGCCAAAGACGTCTTGCAGCGACGGCTTAACCTAATGCAGGATATGCGGAACAAGATTGACGCCGCCGCGAAGTGGTATCACGATGCGCACGACAGGGTGCGAGATGCCAAAAACGAGATCGTCCAGACTGTTCATAACCATCAAGGAGCAATCAGTCGCATTCCGGATGACGACCAAGACCGTGACACAAAAATCCAAAATGAAATCACCGCAGCATGGAACGAGAACTCCGAAACCGTCTCCAGCGAAGGCTCGAAGCTAGGCTTCAATTTGGACATGCCGAAAATGCCACCTACCACCTCTGTGGGCAAGCCAGTTGGCGGTACGGATACAGGGGATACAGCTGTAGAGGCGGCGGTAGGTCGATCCGGGTTTGGTGGCCCCAGGGGCGGTGGGTCAAGCGGAGCAACCGCGCAGGTGGCGGGAAATACATCCGTGTCCGGTGGCCCCCGGGGTGGTGGGTCGAGCGGAGCAACCGCGCAGGTGGCGGGAAATACATCCGTGTCCGGTGGTCCCAGGGGCGGCGGGAACGGGCCTGTTTCCCCTCCCCCGGCACCGGCGGCGGCTCCGGCTCCGGCAGGTGCCGTGCCGCGGCCGTCGACGCTAACTTCGTCGGGCACGGGAGCTACTTCATCCGCTCCGACGGCTGGTTCGCAGTGGATGGGGTCGTCTGGTTCTGGAGGCGCCCAAAGCGCGGGACCGACGGCGGCGTCCGGCGCTCCGCAGGGCATGTCGGACACCCCACAGTCACAGGCGGGTTCGGGTGGCCCGCCAACTCAGCCCGCGGCGGGCAGGCCCGACTCCGGGATTGCAGCAGCGGCTGCCGCGGCGGGGTCGGCATCACCGGCAGTGTTGCCCGCCTCCGCGGGCGCGGCGTCGACGGCTGCGGCCGCGGCGTCGGCAGCTGCAGCTGGTGCGACCCCCGTGGCCCCGTCGGCGCCGATCGAGCACACCGGGGGAGCGGTCTCGGGCCCTCGCGGCCACACCGTCGACAGCGGCGGAGGCGGCGGATTCACCGGCGGTGGCGGTGGTGGCGTCAGCATGCCCTCGATGTCGTCGGGATCAGGAGGAAGCGGCTCAGCGCCGATGCCGTTGCTCCCCCCGGCTACCCCGTCGCCAGCGGCACCGGTGCCGCCAGGTGGCGGCACGCCGGGCGCCCCGGGTGGCGGCACTCCGGGCGCCCCGGGTGGCGGCACTCCGGGTGCACCAGGTGGTCCAGGCGTACACCCGGCCTCCACCACTAGCACCTCGCAAGGCGGTGTCGGCGGGTCGATGACCTCGTCGCACGCCGACGCCGCGCCGGCGCCGATCCCGGTGTCCTCGGCGCGGGCGCAAAAGGATGCGATCGCCGATGCCACGAACCGCCGTGGCGGCGGTGATGCTTTGCGGGCGGCCCGGCGCCTCGGCGCGGCACTCAACGCTCCAGACTTGCTCAACCAGGGTGATTTCCAGTTCTTCTGGATCACCGCTGTGACCAACGACGGCCAGATCGTCGTCGCCAATAGCTACGGGATGGGCTACATCCCCGCGCCGGTGACACTGCCCGAGGGTGTTCAGCTGGTCTCGGTCGACCCGGCCGTCCCGGCCGCCGAGCGAGCCCGCTGGGCCACCTACCCGATGCTCGCCATCCAAGGCTGGGCGGCGGCCCACGACACCACGCTGCGGGCCGTGATCGCCACCGAGGCCCAATTCCGCGAGTTCGATCCCGGCGTCTACCGGGAGGTCCTGCGTGAGGAAGACATTCCGGCGAGCGGGAAGATGGCCGGCCGGTCCAGGTTAGAAGTGGTCGCGCCTGGCCAGGCGGCGCAGCTGGCCGGGGTCAGCGACTTGGGGTTGATCGACATGTTGCCGCCAGCCCCGGTGGACACCAATCCGCCGCCCGACCAGCGCGGCACGCTGTGGTTTGAAGTGATGAAGCATCTGATGAGCAGCGATCCCGATCGTGGGGTGCACCATTTGCAGGCGTTCGTCACCTACGCCGCCCATGCCCAGGAGTTGGCGCTGTATCAGGCCCACACGGCCGTGCACGCGATCGAGCAACGCTCGGCGGTCGCCGACTGGCTCTACTGGCGGCAGCTGAGCATCCTGGTGGCCGATGCGCTGGCCGGATCCGCCGCGCCCTAAATCGCACTAGACCGCTCGGTCAGTTTTCGGAAGTGTCGCTCAGCTCGTCGGTGATGTCGACGAGTACCGCATCAAGGCGTTCCCGATCGGCTTCGATGGAGGCGACCGCTTGCGTGGTCGCGTTTTGCAACGCTTCGTTCACCCGCTGCTCGACGGTTTTCGATCCCAGCCGCAGCGACCCGTCTTTGATGAAGACATCGGTGAGCCAGTGATGTCCGTTGAGGGTCACTTCGACGGTCTCGGATTCGTCTGTGGCCGTGAACTTTTCGGTCTCCATCTTGTGCAACTGCTCGTCCAGAGCTGACTGCAACCGTTGCGCCTGTTTCAACACCGCCGCCACGTGCGGATGCATCTCCGAGGTCACTTCGACTCCTTGCCATCTTTGGCGTCCGGCACGTCCTTACGACGACGGGCTCCGATGACACCCTCGGTCCAGGCCCGGTCCTCCGTGTAGAGCTCCTCGTCCGGAGCAAGCCCCGGAGTGCGGCGCCGCTCCTTACCCTGGCCCTGTCCATGGCCGCCCATCGGCATACCGCCCATACCGCCGCCCATCGCGCCGCCGGGCATGCCTTGGGCTGCTTGCGCTCCCGGCCCCGCTTCGGCAGCATTCGCCGGCGCGACAGCATTGGCGCCTACCGCAGGCTGCAGCGGCGACCGCGGTGCGCCGCCACCGCCGCCGCCTGCCCCGCCGCCTCCGTGCGCGGCGGGTTTGACTGCGGGCCCTTTCGGCAGGTGCGGTGTGGTTTTCGCCGCGGCCGGCATGCTGCCTGGCATACCCCCGGGCAGGCCGCCCGGCATGCCGCCGCCAGGTTTCCCGCCACCTTGGCCGGCACCTTGGCCGCCGCCGGGCATGCCTCCGGGTGTACCTCCGGTTCGTGCGGCTGCCGGCTGTTGCGGGGCGACCGGCTGTCCCATCGGGGATGGTGCACCGCCGGGTGCGCCACCGCCCGGCGTGCCTCCACCACCGCCAGGAGATGACCCGCCCCCGCCGGGTTGCTGCTCGCCGTCCCCAGCCGGCACCGCCCGCCGACGTGGGTCACCGTTCGTGTAGACGGGCGTGGAGGGAAGGGCACCGTCGCGGGGTTCGGGCGGGGAGACCTTGTCGATCGTGGCGGCCGACTCATATTGCGCGCGCACGTGTTCGGAATCCATATACAGCTTGAGGAGTTTCGCCCCGATCGCCTTCTTCTGCTCGTCGGTGGTATCGGGCGATTCCATTTGTTTTTTGAGCTGTTTCCACTCGTCGGCTATCGGTGTGTGGGCGGCACGTGCTGTCGTGTGGGCATCGGCGATCTTGTCGGCCTCAGCCGCGAGTTCCTGCCAGGAACCGGCGAGGCCGCTTAACCACCCGCCGAATTCGTTGAAACGCCCATAGGCGACCTCGGCAGCGGCACCCTCCCAATCGCGGATCTTGACGTGAAAATGTTGAGCTGCCGTCTGAAGATTGGTCGCGATAGTGCGCCAATGAGCGGCCACCGCGCGGAGGGCAGCCCCTTGATCGCCGTTTGCCAAGTCGTTCTCGATTTCCTCCGGGTCACCATGGGCGTGGCCGGTTTTGGTCGGCATTCCCGGTGCGGCCGGATGCGGCGGCGCCGGGATCGAGCAGTCGTCGGGCTTGACCGCACCGCTAGATATCGGCTTACCCGCGTTGATCTCACTGGTAGCCCGTAGATCGGTTTCGTCGTAGGCCTTCGCCACGTGATACAGCGACTCCGCAAGCCGCTTACCTTCGATGACGCCCCAGTTCTGGTATTCCCACAACGACTGTGCGCTATGGACGAGGTTGGCGGTCGCGTCCAAGGAGGTTTTCAGCGTGGATGGCGGCGTGATCGGCGGCTGACCTGACGGGTTGGCCCAGTCGATCCCGTTGATGTCGTTCGCTTTGCCCCGCAGGTCATTCGTATCGACTCTGAGTTCTTCTCCCATACTTCCTCCTCAGAATGCGCCGTCCAGCACGCCCGGTCGCTAATTCTCCAGCGCGGTCTGGAAGCGACTCTCCTCGCGCGGGTGAATCAACCGGATCGGCAATTGGCGGTGGCGCGGCGTCCCGATGAAGTTGTGCCGAAGAATGATCCTGCTCAAACCCCGCTGTGGGCCAAGGTAGGTCGTCGCGTTCGGCCACGCCACCTTGTTCACCGAGCCGATCCGTGCGTTGACGAAGCCGGCGAACTCCCGAAACCGCGGTTCGAGGGTGACCACGGCTCCGGCCGCCGCCGAGCGCACCACGAACTGGGTGAACAGCCGCGCATCGCCCAGGTTAATGCTGACGTCGACGTCATCGAACGGCATGTAAACGGGGTAACGCTCGGTGGTCTCGCCAACTAGAACACCCGCAGAGCCGATCGGCAGCTGGTAGTGCTTGTCACTGACCGGTGTTTGACCCAGGATTGCGGCACGTTGTCCACCGAACAGGCACGAAAAGCCGCGCGGCGTCTTGGGATTGGCCAACGTGGTCAGCAGGACGGTCGACTGCGGCGCCATGCCCGGCACCAACCGGACCCGGGTGATGGTGTGGTCGGCGCGTGCCGACCACCACACGTCGGGGCCACCCGGCGCGGTGTAGGCCGCGGTGAACGCGCTGCGCCCTTTGATCGCCGACCACGTCTCGCGTTCGAAGCTGATCTCGGTGGCCTGGTCGAAGCTGTCGAAGCTGCGTGCGCACCGCGCGTCGATGCCATGGCTGGCCAGTTGATCGGCGATCCGGGTCGTCGACGCCACCAGATACCGGGCCAGGCCCGCCAGACCGGCCGCACGGCGCTGCGCGGATCTGCGAGTCGTGTCAGGGTCGGCGCGCAGCACGATCCAGGTCCGGCGGTTAGCCGGAGCCGGATAGGGGCCGATCACCTGCTGATAGAGGCCCACGACGTTGGCCGGAGCGGTCTTGCCGACTCGATATCCCGCGGATACCACGTCGGCTTCCAGGTCGGGACAGTGCGCTGCCACCAGCTGCTCCACCAACGCGGTGTCCACCACGTCGTCGGTTTGGGCCTCCCCGTTGAGGATGACCGTGGGAGTGAAGGGTCGCGGGATCAGCTCGATGACCGAAACCAAGTGGTCACCCTGCCACCGCACGGCCACGTGATCTCCCGGCATCACCGTGGCGCCCACCGCCGGTTCCGAAGGCGGATCGGGAGCGCTGCGGTGCCGACGCCGCCACGAGTTCAGCGCTGCGATCCAGCCGGTTATGCGCCTGCCGCGGATCGTGACCACCGCCGCGAGCACCACCAGCACGGCCAGCGTGATTCCGGCCCACAGGTAGCCCAGGCTCATGGATACCGCAATGCACGCCGGCGCCAGCGCCGCTGCCACCAGGGCGTGGCCGGCGGTGAACCGCAAAGACACTGCGCTACTCATCGGCGTTTCAACGCTCGTCGGGTCAGGGCGCCGAGTCCCATGATCAGAGCCAACGCCGCAGCGCCCACGACCACGATGGTGATCGGGCCACGGTCCGGCGGCGGGATATACACCGGCGGCGCGATCTGCTTCACGTTGTACGGAGCTGTCTTGGCGCCGGTCGGAACATCCCACGTCAGCGCGGCGACGGGGTCGATGACACCCGCGCCGACGGTGTCGTCGGCGCCACCGCCGGGGTGTCGGGCGGTGGCGGTGATCCGGTTGATGATCTGCGCCGGCGTCAGGTCGGGAAACCGCTGCCGCAACAGCGCCGCCACCCCGGAAACGTACGCCGCGGAAAACGACGTGCCGGTGATCGGGATCGGGCCGTCCTGGCCTTGCAGCGCATTGACCGGCGCGCCGTCATAGCCCAGCGCGATGATGTTCTCCCCCGGCGCCGCCCCGCCCAGCCAGGGTCCGTGCATCGAAAAGTTGCTCGGTATTCCAGTCTCACCGATGCTTCCGACCGTCAAGACCAGCGGGTCATACCACGCCGGCGTGACAATCGTCTGGACCTGCTTCCAGCCGCGCGGATCGTTGGGTACCGACGGGTCGGGCGGCGGGTTCTGTGTGCAGTCCTGGCCGGTGTTGCCGGCGGCGACGACGATCACCGCGTTCTTGACATTGACCGCATAGTTCACCGCTGCACCCAACATGGACTCGTCGATGGGTCGGGTCACCTTGACGCAGGCGGCCTCGCTGACGTTGATGACGTTGGCGCCGAGATTGGCGGCATGCACCACCGCGCGGGCCAGGCTGCGGATCGATCCGGCCGTCCGGGTGGTGTTGGGATCGTTGGGGTCGACTTGGGCGCCCTTGGGCTGGAACGCTTCTGACGTCTGTCGCAGTGAGAGGAGCCGCGCTTCGGGTGCCACACCGACGAAACCATCGGTGGGAGCGGGTCGGCCCGCCACGATCGAGGCGGTCAAGGTGCCGTGGGAGTCACAGTCGGACAGCCCGTTGCCGCCGGCGTCGACGAAGTCCCCACCCGGCTCCGCGGGCACCCTCGGTGAGGCGTTGACCCCGGTGTCGATCACCGCGACCGTCACCCCGGCGCCGGTGGCGAATTTCCGCGCCTCGGCAACATGCAGGTAGTCGTTGGCCCACGGCGGGTCGGCGAACTTCGCGTCCGGGAACGACGTCGGCGCCGAGCAGATTCGGCGCTGCTCCATCGGCAGGTCCGGCCCCGTCTCGTCCGGCGGCATGGCACCTGGGTCGATTACCGGGGGTGCGATCGCCACGGCGGGCGGTGCTATCAGCAGTCCCAGTGCCAACGCCGCCACCATTACGGCGATACGCCGCACCATCGACTGCCCCTTTCGCCTACTGGCCTGGTCAGGCCGGCCGCCGGTAGAGCAACATCGTCTCACCCCGTGACGGCGTGCAGGCACCCGGTAATCCTAAGTCGGCGCAGACAACGCTGGTTCCGGTTTTTCGGCGGGGAAAGCCCGGTTAACCGTTTGCGACGGCCTCCGCCCACCGCGCGATTTCGGGTGTCACGGGGTCGGCAATGTCGTCGAATTCCGAATGCTTTTTGAGTACCGCGGCCACCATCTTGCACACCGGGACGACGCGTTTGCCGTCGGCGCGGGTGGCCTCGAGCGCTTCGCGTACCAGGATGCTCGCCAGGCCGCGACCGCCGAATTCGTCGTCGATTTCGGTGTGGTAGAAGACGCGCTGGTTGTCGCGGTCGGCGACGGCGGCGTATCCGACGGTTTTGCCGTCGACGGCGATGGTGTACTTGCCGTCCGCGGCGCTGACCGCGGTCTGGGCACCGGTCTTGTCGGCAGTCATCGATGCTCCTTTCTGTCCGGCAGCGGGCGCGGCCGAAGCGTGGCGTTCGGAAGCGGGGGCGCGGGCAGGCGTTCGGGTGATCCCTGGTAGCCGCTAACGGCGCCGAAACGTGGATCGGCTGCTTCCCACAGCCGGCGATACTCGACGATCTCCTGGTGGCTGCGCCCGACGAAGTTCCACCACATCACCAATTGCTCGGTGAACGGCGTGCCGCCCAACAGCAGCGCGCGGGCCGGGCGATCGCCGGCGTTGCGCAGCTGCAGCGACGAGTAACCCGGGCCCTGATAACCCAGGTCCGCGAGGTTCAGGGTAATTCCGGCCATGTCCAGAACACCCTGGTCGCACAGCACGCCGTGTTCGAAGGCTGGGTTGAGGTCGAGCGTCACCGTGGCGCTCGGGTTCACGTCGATCTGGGCGCCCAGCAGCGGGGTGAAGGTGTGCACCGGGGAGCGGCTTCCGACCAGCTCGCCGAGAAAAATCCGTGCGGCGCCGCCGGGCAGCGAGACGGCTTCGGGCGCGTAGTGGACGAGATCTCGGGCGGTGTCGCGGTCGGAGTCGGGCAGGGCCACCCATAGTTGGGCGCCGTGCAGAATCGGCGCCGTGTCGGGGTCGACCGATACCTCGGAGTGGCAGATGCCTGCGCCGGCCGTCATCAAATTCAGTTCACCCGGGCGCACGCGGGCCAGCACACCGGCGCTGTCGCGGTGTTCGATCTCGCCGCTGAACAACCAACTGACGGTCTGCAGACCGGTATGCGGATGGGGCGGTACGTCCATGCCGCTCGAGTGACGCAGGTCGTGCGGTCCGTAGTGGTCGGCGAAGCACCAGGCGCCGATCAGCGAGCGCTGCCGCTGCGGGATGGTGCGCCGGACTTGGATCGCTCGCGGCCCACCCAGCGGTACCTCGCGCGGGTGCAGAACCTCCACACCGGCGACTTGTGTAGCGGCACAGGCAACTTCGGCCGGTGCGGTCTCCAGGTTACTCATCGTTCACCGTTCGTGCGTTGGCGATACGGGCCGATACCCCGACCCTACCCGCGAGCGGACACGGCGCCCCGGGGCGCAGGCCAGGGGTTGTCTTTTTGTGTCGGACGGGGCGCGGAGATGCCATAGGATTTCCTGATATGGCGCAAAGCTTGCGTGTCGATCCGGCGGTTCTCAGGTCGACCGGATCTGTGCTGGCGCACGTAGGCAGCGACCTCTCCGGAATGGGTCTAGGTCCCTCGCTGAACGAGCTGGTCGGAGCTATGCGCGGCTTTCACAGCGGCGGTGTCTGCCAGGAGGCCGGGACGGCGATCGACGATGCATGTCAGCAGCTGAGCGGCGACTTTTCCCAGCTGGCCGAGAAGTTGCGATCAGCGGCCGAACAATACGAGCAGGCCGACGAGCAGTTGCGCGGCGGTCTAGACCAGGCCGCCCACGAAATCGACGCCAACCACGGCGACACTCCACCACTGCCCGCGTCTGTTCCTGGCCCGCCCACTCATCAGTCGGCGCCGATCCCGGTGGATCAGGTGGACTACGATCAGACCAACGTCGCAGCCGGTCCGGAAGCCACCCGCGACTACATCGACCAGGCTCTCGACAAGCTCGGTATCACCGACCTCGCGGCAAGACAGCGTTGGTTGGACGGGTACACGACCATGACCCTGCGCGAGTCCAGCTATGACCCGAATGCAGTCAATGATTGGGACATCAACTCAGAACCGCCGAACTCGACCCGTGACGTCTCCGACGGCTACGGGAATGGCTGCTCGCGTGGCCTGGCGCAATGTGTTCCGGGCACGTTCGCGCAATACCATCAGCCGGGAACGTCGAACAATATCTATGATCCGGTCGCCAATATCGCCGCGTCGATGAACTACGTCATGGGGCGCTACGGCGTTCATCGAGACGGGTCGAACCTGGCAGCACTGGTTCCGCAGGCCAACGCTGAGGCCGACCCCCAAGGCTATTGAGATGGGGCCGAGAACCTTTCGACGCGCCGCAGCTCTGACCCTCGGCCTGATCATCGGCGCGGCTAGCGCGCCCGCGGTGACGGCAGCGGCGACCGCGGTGCCCGCTGCCGCGTGGATCAGCGCCGGGCAGCTGCCGCTGGACGACACTCAACACTGGCCCGATCTCGCGAGCATCGCAGAAGCACCGGCCGACAATGCCTTTCGGGTCGAGCAGCTGTGCCGGGCCGATGCGCCCGCGCACCGATTAGTGGACGCCGCTGGTGTCGACGCCGGACGCGCCGGCATTGACAAGGGCCAAGCCGAATGGTCATTGCAGCAACAGATCGTTCATTACCCCGGCGACACCTGGCGAATGGGCCAAACTGCTGATGCGCTGTTCACTTCGTTGCGAAATACGTTGAGCAGCTGCGGCTCTACGGCTCCGGGCACACAGGTCAAGGTGACCACTCCGCGCTCGCATTGCCCGAGCAGTCAACGCGCCGGGTGCAGCCAGCTGGCGGCCACCGTCGACGTCCCCGCACAGCAGACCAGTGCCCATGTATATCTGGCGAGCGTGGGCAGTTCGGTGACCGAGCTGACCCTGTGGTCGACCGGCACACCGGACGTGGGCTGGACGGATATCAGCGACGAGAACGTGTTCGCGGCGATGAACCCGCAACTGTGCACCGTGTGGGCATGCTGACCCGCTAGCGCGGCGGCCGCAGTACCTTCATCGCGATGCGCATGACCGGTTCGGGTACTCGGTCTTTCATGGACAGCGCGGCGCTGGATACCTGCGAACGCAGCGGAGTGCCGCGGCCAAACATACGATTCAGCGGGCCACCTGACGGCTCGATCTCGAAATGCAGCGGCAGCGCGCCTTCCGATGCTCCTAAGGCCTGCGAGATGACGATCCGCTGGATTTCGCTGGTGCCCTCAAAGATGGTGTACAGCTTGGCGTCTCGATACCACTTTTCCACCGGGTGGTCGGTGATGTATCCCCAGCCGCCCATCGTCTGGATGGCACGCTCGGTAGCACGGACAGCGACTTCGCTGGCCGTCATCTTCGACATCGAGCCCTCGCCGCGGTTGAATGCGATTCCATTGGCCGCCATCCAGGATGCCCGCCAGGTCAACAATCGAGCGGCATCGATCTGGGTGGCGATTTCGGCCAGTGGAAACGCGATGCCCTGGTTGTCGATGATCGGCCCGCCGAATGCCTCGCGCTGGGTGGCGTAGGTGGTGGCATACTCCAGTGCCGCGCGCGCAATGCCGATCGCCTGGGCAGCCACCATCGGGCGGGTCTGCTCGAAAGTGCCCAATGTCGCCGAGCTGGGCCGTTTACCGCCGGCGGCAGCTTCACGTGCCTTGGCCAGCTTGTGCTCGAGCTTGTCTTGCCCGCCAAGCAGATTGGCTTCCGGGATACGAACGCCATCGAAACGTAGCTCTGCGGTGTGCGACGCCCGGCAACCCAGCTTGTCGAGTTTGCGCACCAACTCCAGTCCGGGTGTGCCGCCCGGGACTACGAACAGCGCCTGACCGCGGTGGCCCAGTTCTTCGTCGACAACTGCATTGACCACGTGCACATTGGCGATACCCCCGTTACCGATCCACATCTTGTGGCCGTCGATGACCCAGTCGCTGCCATCGCGGCGCGCCGTGGTCCGCAGATTGCGCACATCGCTGCCGCCTTCCGGCTCGGAGATGGCCAGGGCCGCGAGCTTGAGGTCACCGGGTTCTCCAAAGCATTCTGGCGCCCACTCCAACATCTGCTCAGACGACGCGGCCTGGCCGATGGCTGACAGTGCCAGCGCCGGCATGACGATCGCCAAACCAATTCCGGCGCAACCCCAGAACAGCTCTTCCATGAACATCGGCAACGACAGCCCGGTCGGATCACCGATGAGGTCGCGGTAGAACAGCGGGCTGTAGAAACCCTGCTGGGCAGCCTCCTCCAGTACCGGCCAGGGAAATTCCTGCCGCTGGTCATAGTCGAGTGCGACAGGGCGGATCACTGATTCGGCGAATTGGTGAGTGCGCTGCGCCAGGTCGTGTTGTGCTGCCGTCGGTGTCAAGTCGAAGCTCATCAATGCGCCCCTGCGATCACAGCGTTCGGCCCGATGTCGCCGATCACCTCGTCCGAACCGACTGTTGCCGCTTTGCGCGCAGCTCAAACGCGATCGGTCAGGCGGCCGACTGCGGGCCCCGCGAGGCCGGCAGATGGAACACCGTGGCGGTCGCCGCAACGGAGTCACATTCACGCCGCTGGAGGAGGGCAGCGTTTTCGGGCAGCTGCCTGGAGGTGATCTCGCCCGCTGCGATGCGGCGCAGCATGTCGTGGGCGCGGGCGAGTTGCTCGCGCTTGCGGTACTGCCCGCCCGGCAGCTTCACACCGGCCCACACGCCGTACTCCTCGCGATGCTGGACGGCGTAGCGGGCGCAACATCGTTGCTGCGCTACCGGACAGCGGCGCAGGCACTGTAGCCGCGCCTCGGTCGCCGATTGCTCATATGCCCGCGCCTTGGCGGCACCGTCGCCGCCGTCGTCATCGGCGTAGCCGAACCACAAATCGGGGTTGACTGAGCAGGGGTATCCCATCGAGGCGCCTCCTCCGCGCTTGAAACGTAGGCGAAAGCGTATACACACTCCAGAGCACCGCGCAAGGAAACGCGATAGAAACAGATATATTCGGGTTCATATCGTGGTCTGTGTAGTATCCGGATATGGCCGGAGCGCTGCGGTGAGCCGCGAATCGGCGGGCGCGGTTATCCGAGCCTTGCGCGAGTCGCGCGACTGGTCACTGGCCGACCTCGCCGCTGAGACCGGGGTCAGCGTCATGGGCCTGAGCTACCTGGAACGCGGCGCCCGTAAACCGCATAAAAGCACAGTTCAAAAGGTCGAAAACGGACTCGGGCTACCCCCGGGGACCTATTCCCGGTTGGTGGTCGCGCAGGATCCGGAGGCCGAACTGGCCCGGCTGCTCACCGCCCAACCGCCCGAGGCGATCCCCGCACAGCCAGCGGACTCGATTGTGGTGGACCGCCACAGCGATACCGAAGTGCTCGAAGGATATGCCGAAGCGCAGCTCGACGCGCTGAACTCGGTCATCGAACGCCTCCCTGCCGTGACATCAAACGAATACGAGACGTATATTCTTTCTGTGATCGGCCAGTGCGTGAAGGCGGAACTGTTGGCAGCCAACTCCTGGCGGGTGGCCGTCAATGCCGGCGGGGCGTCGGCGGATCGACTGATGCAACATCTGCAGGCTTTGGAAGCCACTCGTAGCGCGCTCCTGCAGCGCATGCCGAACAGTTTGAGCGCCCGCTTCGACCAGGCGTGCACACAATCGGCGCTGCCCGAGCCGGTCATCGCTACGTTGCTCGGTGTCACCGGCGCAGAAATGTGGGGGATCCGGAATCGGGGCGTAATACCGCCGGGCGCGTTGGCGCGGGTCCGGGCCTTCGCCGACACGATCTTCCCGTCGACCCCGGCAGATCAGACCAGCGGTGAGGGGAGGCGGTGAGTCCGAGCGAACTAGAGCTGCTCGATCGCGCCCATCGACTGTTCGCCGGCGCCGGTCAGCCCGCGCAGCTGAGGCGGGACACTGCTCACGTCGACAGATTTCCGCAGCCGCCGGCAGCAGCTAACGACGGTTACCGGTTTGCGCTGCACAACAGTCGAGAGGCACTGCGTTCGGCCGCCCGCACCGACGCGTCGGTGGCAGCCCTCATCGCGCGGGCGCACCGCGATCACGCCACCGCCCACGGCCAGACCAGGAGCGTCGTCGACGAAGCCCGCGCCGATACCGCGGCCACACCGGACACCCCGATCGCACAACGAGAGGCAATCCGGCGGCGGGTGGCACGGTTGCGTGCCCAGTGGATGCATGTGCTGTCCGCCCGTTCCCGGGCACGACGGCACCTGGCTGCGCTGCGGGCATTGCGGTACCGAGCAACACGGCGGCGCGCGACAGGCATGTTGCGGCTCTCGTCGCCGACCGGCCGCGCCGGAATCGCTGTCCGGGCGGCGCTGTCGCGGCTGGGCCGGCCATATGTCTGGGGCGCCACCGGCCCCAACCAGTTCGACTGTTCGGGATTGACGCAATGGTCCTACAACCAGGCCGGAGTCCATTTGAGCCGCACCACTTATCAGCAGATACACGAGGGGATCCCGATACCGCGGTGGCAGGCAAGGCCAGGGGATCTAGTCTTCCCCCACACCGGGCACGTGCAGATGGCCATCGGGAACAATCTTGTCGTCGAGGCGCCGCATGCCGGCGCCACGGTGCGGATCAGCCCGCTGGGCAGCAATGTGCAGATCAGGAGACCACTGCCATAGGCCGAAGCGGCCCGACGCCCAGCCGGCTGCAGTGAATTGTCGACGGAGGTGCGGCTGGCTACTGTCGCCGCATGGAGGGGCTGCCGCAGCCAAACCTCGGCGACGCAGCCGATGCCATCAGAGACGCTGAATCGTTTCTGGCACATCAGAACTCGACAGCAGCTCAGCTCGACCTGCAAGTGGTCAGCGCGATCATGAACGCGCACCTGAGGACGGTGGACGGCCGGGCTGGACTGGATAACCTGCAGCAGGAGATCCAGGCGGCCGTGCGCAGCCGAACCGATCTGGACACCCCCTCCGGAGCTCGTGACTTCCAGCGGTTCCTCGTCGGCAAGCTCAGGGACATCCGCGCCGTGGTGGCGAACGCAAACCTCGACGACACGTCGAAGTCAGCGCTGATGGCGGCCTGGACGTCGCTCTACGACGCTTCGAGGGTGAGTAGCGACGAGCCGAGCGACGGCCGGCCGACACGGACGCCCGCGGCCGCACCAACCGACAACGCGGAAACGTCAGACGCCGACATCGACCCGTTGCTGGATTCGCTCTTCGCCGACGATCCCGGCCTCGTCCCGCCAGCGGGACCGACGCCAGCACCAGGGGCGTCGGCCCCGATGCCGCCGGCGATACCAAGCATCCCCGGCCTCGGCGGGGGAGCGATGCCCGGCTGGGGCATGCCGGGCGGATTACCGCTGCCCGGTTTGCACGACGCGGGAGCCGAACGCTCGCCGCAGCCTCCCGATGACCTACCCGACGACGACCTGATGTCGAACGAAGAACGGGTTCCGGAAGGAGGGCATCAGGATCCACCCGATGAGGACCAACCGGGGGACACGCCGCAGCCAGAACCGGCGCCGCCGGCGGGCCCGACCACGATCACGTTGCCCAACGGTGAGACGGTCACTGCGGCCAGCCCGCAGCTTGCCGCCGCGATCCAGGCCGCAGCCGGTGGGGCACCGATTTCGGATGCGTTTCGCCAGCAGGGCATCACCATCCCGCCGCCGGGAACCGCCGTCGCCGATCCCGTCGACGTATCGCAACTGACGCCAGGGGATATCGGCATGTTCACCAACCGGCATGCACTTGCTCTTGGCAACAGCAAAGCCCTTCTCAACGGCCAGATCCAACACATCTCGACCGTCAACGGGCCGGGTTTCCTGGGCTGGGAGCACCCGCCGGCAGCGCTGCCGGCGACCGCGCCACCCGCGACCGGCACACCGGCGCCCACCCGGCCGGCCGCCACCACATAGTTCAGGGAGAGACCGGATGGCAGATCGAATCCACGTGGAGCCGGCGAATCTGCGGGAGTCGGCGATGCAGCACGAGCAGATTGCAGAGTATCTGCGGACGATTCCCTCGTCGCATCCGGCGATCCAGGAAAGTCTCGACTCGCTGGGCCCGGTCTTCGGCAATCTGCGGGACGCCGGATGCGAGCTGCTCGACCAACGGCGGCGGTGTTATCAACAGCAGGCCGACGACCATGCCGACATCGCAGCCAAGCTGCGCGCAGCAGCGAACCTCTGGGAACACCACGAGGCCGACGCTGCCCAGAGCCTGGCCGACGTCGTTGACGATGAGCGATGAGCACCGCCATTCCGGCCTTCGACACCGTGCATCCCAGCGGGCACATCCTGGTCCGCTCCTGCCGTGGCGGATATTTGCACAGCCTGGCGCTCAGCGCCGCGGCGATGGACACCGACGCTCAAACGCTGGCGAAAGCGATCTTGCTCGCCGCCGACGTTTCCTATCTGAAGGCCTCGCTGCAAGTGCGCGGCGAAATCGTTGCCGCCGGTCATAGCCCGTCAGCCGGCGTTCCCACTGCCGGCGACCTCGACGCGGCGATCGAAAAGCTGGTGGCGCATCGCCTGCGCCACCGGAACCGGCGGGACTAGCCCAGCCAGGCTCTGGCCGTGTCGGGGTGCGGTGCGATATCAGTAGGCGGCTCGATGGGATTGGCGCCGAACAACTCTCGCGCGCGACTCAGCAATAGGCGTACTTCGTCCAGCTCCAGCTGCAACGCAGAATCAGCCATGCCCCGACGCTACGCACGCCACACCGCGCCCACAATTCACCGCTTGCCATCGACCGGGATAGACGCCAGGTCGACAATCCGGGCGCGACGGTACGCTGAGCCGGTGGCGATCTTCGGTCGGAACACCGCGCGCCGGCGCCTTCGTAAAGCCGCGCGGGAATCCCTCGCGATCCCGGCCTTCGGCTCTGCGGTTGACTGCACCCCCTGGGTGACCGATGGTCTCTGGCCTGCCGAGCTTTCGACCATTACGCCCGAAAATGCCATGGTCGCCCGGTATCTCAGAGCTGACTTGGAACGGATTGCCCGCTCGGCCAACGAAGAGCTTCGCAGCATCAGGCGCGCCGGCATCGTCGGACCGGCGCTGCAGGCTGAAGAATCCCGCGTCATCGACACTGCCCGCGGTGCTGCTGCCGCGCGGGTGGCGACGGCGCTTCGCCGACTCGGCAATACGGTGCACGACCTTCCCACCCAGTACCTGCCGCCCGTCGCGGCCGAACCCACTGACGGGCCAAGCCACGACGACACGCAGCAACTCCCGCGCATCACCGCCCCGATTGCAGATCAACCACCGTACGAGTCGTATCGGTCCAGTCGGCGGGCGACGGCGAGCTTCCCGCGGGCCCCTGCTGCTGAGGATGCCGAAAGCGGCGAACCGGAATCCGATCACGACCGGTTGCAGCGCCTCGTGGAGTTCATGGCCCGCCAGGAACCCGGATTGCCTTGGGCTGCCGGCGACCGGGATAACCGCACTACCGTCGTCACCACCGACATCGCTCATGGCTGGATACCGCCAGGTATCGCGGTGCCTGCCGATGTGCGGCTGCTACCCCCGCAGCGCCGCACCGGCAACGTAGCAGAGCTTTTGGGGCCGACGACGGTCTCGGTGACCTATGCTCCCGGCGACCACTTGGGTTGGTCTTTTGGTTGGGCAACCGAATTCGACCCGACCGCGTCTTCGTTAAAACCACGTCGGCTACCGCCCGTCGACGATCTGGGCTGGCTGCTCTGCGGGGCGACGCATTGGCGCGAGGGCTTGCCGCACCTCGTCCACACCTTGGCCAAGGCAGGAGCCGCCAGAACGGGCATCCTGGAACCCGAGATCGACGAATTGAGAGAACATCTCGCCACGGCGCGACTCCAACTGCTGGCCCAGTATCCGGATGTCGACCACGCGCTGCTGCTCAATTGCCTGTTGCTGGCCGCCACCGAGGGCATGGCCAGCGGTGACCGGCTGACGGCGAACTACCACTTCGCGTGGTACCAGGCGCTCCATACCAAACCGTGAATTGACGCTGGTCGCAGGCGATCACATACTTGCACGATGTCGGGGCGGGGCAGTCGCACACAGCTGAGCGAAACCGATCTCGTCGAGTCGGTTCTGCGGGATTTGCGCGAGGCGGCCGATCGATGGGAGGCGCTTGTCACCGAGGCCGAGGCGATCACTTACCGGGTTGACTTGGGCGATGTGCAAGCCGTCGCCAACGCCGACGGCAAGTTGATCGAATTAAGCCTGCATCCGGAGGTGATGACCGGCTACAGCCACGGCGAATTGGCCGACCGGCTGAACCTTGCGATCACCGCCCTGCGCGAAGAGGCTGAGGCCGACAACGAAGCACGCTACGGCGGAAATCTCCGGTGACATGCGATCCGCTGACCGGACACGCACTCGAACTCTTGGCCCGTGGGCATGAGCTATACGCCGGACCGCGGGTCGACGCCCTGCCGCCACGCACACCGGCCGTACTGCTCAGCCATGCGTGGGCGCGCGACGCGCCAGCGTCCACGGCGCCGGCCGTGCGGCGCATGGCGGCGGGGCTGCGCCATGCCGCGGCCACCGACACTGAGCTGACCACAGTGCTGGCCGACGCCGAAACACAGCACGCCCAGGCCCGACACCACACCCGCTCCGTCCTCGACGCGGCGCACGCCGACTCGATGCCCGCCGTCGACACACCGGTAGGGCGACGGGAATTCCTGCGCCGCACCGCAGCTCGACTTCGCCTGCAGCGGCGGCACATTCAGCGTTCGCGCCGACAGGCCCGGATCCTCACTCACCAGGTCAGGCGGCTCGGCTACCTGCACCGGCGGACTCCGCGGGGGCAGCGATCACCGGCAGCCGCCATCCCGCGCGGCGCGGTGCGCTACGAGCGGACGTTTCAGCACGGCCATGTCCGGGCGCGCATCGGCGCTGCGCTCGATCGCCTTGGCATCACGGACCCCGTCGCCCGTCGCAACTGGATGCGCGGGTACCAGACGTTGATTGCCCGCGAGTCGGGCGGGCGGCCATCGGCGATCGCTCCGGAGCCGGCCACCCAACCGGGACCTGTGCAGCCTGATGGCCACCGACTCGGGTATGCCCGCGGTATCACCCAAACGATTCCGGCCACGTTCGCGCGGTATCACCAACCCGGGACGTCGACCAATATTTATGACCCTGTCGCCAATATCTGTGCGTCGATCAACTACGTGATGCAACGCTACGGCGTCGCGTCCGACGGGGCGAACCTTGTTGCGCTGGTTCAGCAGGCGGATCCACACCGACCGCCGAAGGGATACTGATCGTGCCGCTCAACCTGTCGAACCGGGATCAGAATTCTGGCCACCTGTTCTACAACCGGCGGCTGCGAGCCGCGATCACCCGCTATTCGGTTCGGATGAAGCACGACGACCGCAAACAGCAGGCCGCGCTGGCGTTGTCGCTGGTGTTCGTCATCCTTGGCATCGGGTGGATGGCATTGCTGCACTTCATGAAACCGGCCGGGTTGGTGGGACACGCGGCAATTGTCGGCGACCGCGACACCGGCGAAATCTACGCCAAGGTCGATGGCCGGCTCTATCCCGCTCTCAACCTGGCCTCGGCGCGCCTGGCTGTCGGCAGCGCGGTTGCCCCGGCCTGGGTCAAGGCCAGCGAGATCGCCAAGTATCCAACCGGACCGATGATCGGTATCCCGGGCGTACCCGACAACGTCGGCGTCAGGTCGACCGCTACCTCCGCCTGGTCGATATGCGATACCGCCACCGCTCGGGGTAGCAGTGCCGCGCCGGTGGTGACGTCCATCGCGGGCCGGCTTTCCGACCGGGACCCGGCCGCCCCGATGGGGCCTGCACAGGCCATTCTGGCGAACCACCGTGATGCGACGTACGTGATCTGGGGCGGCCACCGGTCACGGCTCGACCTCGGCGACCGATCCGTGACCTTCAACCTGGGCCTCGATCCCGCCGTCACACGTCCGATCAATATCTCCAACGCCTTATACGATGCCTTGCCGGCAACCGAACCGCTTGTGGTGCCGGAGATTCCGGAAGCGGGCGGACCGTCGACGTGGCTGCCGGACCTGACCGTGGGCAGTGTGCTGGAGACGCGCGACGCGACGGGCGCCATCAGCGGCTTCTACGCGCTGCTGGCGAGCGGGGTGCAGAAGGTCAGCGGGTTCGTCGCGGACTTACTGCGCACTGCCGATTCGCAGGGCTCGGCCACACCCACGTTGGTTTCACCGGACAAACTGGTCAATGTCCCGGCTGTCGACGGGCTCAACGTGGACTACTACCCGTCGGGCAAGCTGACTTTCCTCGACACCACCGCGAATCCGGTCACCTGCCTGACGTGGAGCAAGCAGACCGGTGATCCGCAAGCGAAGATCGCCGTCGTCAGCGGCCGACGCCTGCCGATCCCGCTCAGTATGGACTCGCACCTGGTGCGGCTGGTGCGCGATGACCGTAGCGCTGATTCGGTAGAAGCCGATCAAACGTTGATGTTGCCGGATGCGGCGAATCTGGTTGCGATCACCAGCGGTGCGGTCACATCCGATAGCCGCGAAAGCCTGTACTGGCTATCGCCCCGAGGCGTGCGCTATGGGATCCAGTGGGACCAACAGGCTTTCCACGCACTGGCTCTGGATCCGCGTGGCGCGGTGCAGGCGCCATGGCCGATCGTACGCACGTTCGCGGCGGGTCCGGCGATCAGTCGGGACGGCGCGCTGTTGGCGCACGACACCATCGCCGGAGGCGGCGCGGTGGCGCCGATCCCGGGAGCCGACGATCGCACGGCGAGGGGTTAGCCGTGTCAAAGCGCAACTTCGTCAGCGGGGCGCGCACACCGCCGCCGATCGTTCCGCCCACCCGAGTGGCGGTCGCTCCGCCCCTCGCGCTGCCGCAGCGCGAACCACGCAACATCCTGTTGATGATCGCCTTTCCGGCGTTGATGGTCGGAATCATCGGCACGCTCGTGGTGATGTACGCGTCCGGCGCCCGTTCACTGCAGACCGGTGTCTTCCCGATGATGGGATTGTTCGGCTTCGGCGCGCTGATGTTCAGCGGTCGTTTCGCCCGCGGCCGCCGGATCAGTTGGGGCGAGCAGGAAAAGCAGCGGCGCGTATATCTGCACCAACTTGATGGGGATCGCGACGAAGTACAGCGTGCTGCGCAGCACCAACGACGTAGCCAACTATTCGTCCATGCCGATCCCCGGCAGCTGGACGCCGTCATTGGCGGCCCACGGATGTGGGAGCGTCGGTCGGGTGATCCGGATTTCCTCGACGTCCGCCTCGGGACCGGTGTTCAGCAGACCAGTGACTCAGCGGTGTCGTTGCAGTGGCCGGACATCCCGATCGGCGAAGAGCTCGAGCCGGTAACCGGCGGCGCACTACGAGATTTCATGGTGGAGCAGGCCAAAATCCGCGATATCGGAAAGGTACTGAGTTTGCGATCGAGGCCCGGCTTCAGCTTCTCCGGCGATGATTCCGGTGAGCTGCATGCCCTGGCGCGATCGGTCCTGTGCTCGCTGGCGGTTTACCACAATCCCGGCGAGCTGAAATTCTTGTTGGTTACCCGTCAACCGCAACTGTGGTCCTGGCTGGTCTGGCTGCCGCACAACCAGCATGACGAGATGTTCGACGCGTGCGGGATGCGGCGACTGGTATTCGCCTCACCCACCGAACTCGAGGAGACGCTCGACGCCGAGTTGCACCGTAAAGGGCGTGGACCGTGGACGCCGCCGACCGGGGCAAGTCCGACGTCGATGCCGTCGCCAATGGATACGGTCGGCGGTCTGACGTTGGGTCCGCATTGGCTGATCATCGACGACGGTGTCGGAATGCCGGAACAGTGGGAGAGCGTCACCGGCCAGAAAGGCATGACCGGAATCACGTTGCTGCGGTTGGCGACCCGTCCCGGTACCGGCGTGGGCTTCGCCGACGATAACGAGCGCTTTGTGCTCCGCGGTGGCAAGCTGTGGCACCGCGACGGCTTCTACGCCGTCGCCGACCGGCTCGCCGCGAGTACCGCTGACCGCTACGCGCGTGCACTGGCCCGGTGGACCCCGAGCGGCCCCGGAGAATCGACCGAACCTGAAAGGCAGCGTGGTGAACTGCTGCGTGCGTTGGGTATCACCGATCCCCGCGAACTCGACGTCGACCAACTTTGGGCCGAAAGCCGCGGACGTGGTGATCCGAACTGGGCGATGGTGCCCGTCGGCGTGAAACGCGGCAACGAGCTGCAGTACGTTATTCTGCGCGCCAAGGACTTCGGTGGTTACGGCTTTCATTCGGTGGTGATTGGCACATCCGGATCGGGTAAGTCCGAGTACTTCTTGTCGTTGTGCAACGGGATCGCGCTGTCACATTCGCCCGAGGCGTTCATCGTGATCTTTGTCGACATGAAATTCGAATCCGCGGCCCAGGACCTGGCGGGATTCCCGCACGTCGCCGGTTCACTGTCCAACCTTGGCAAGGATGATCGGCACCTCGCCGAGCGGATGCGCAAAGCTATCAACGGTGAGATCGCCAGGCGATACCGGCTTTTCAAGGACGCCGGCGCCCGCGATGCCAACGAGTACGAGGAAATGCGGTTGGCCGGGCGCGATTTGGAGCCGGTGCCCATCCTGTTGGTCATCATCGACGAGTATCTGGAGTTGTTTGTTCACCATCCTCAATGGATCGACCTGGTCATCCACATCGGACAAGAGGGCCGCGGGTGCAACGTGTTCTTCACCCTCGGTGGCCAACGGCTGGACTTGTCATCACTGAGCAAAGTCAAGAGCAATATCGCTTTTCGGGTGGCGCTGCGCGCCGAGACCGCGGAGGACTCCCGTGACGTGATCGGCAGCGATGCGGCTTTGCACTTGCCGTCCAAGGAGAACGGCTACGCACTGCTCAAGGTCGGGCCACGTGACCTGGAGCAATTTCGCTGTTTCTACGTCTCGGCGCCGTTCGTACTGCCGAAAAAGGCAGCCGAACTGGGTAACACCGTGAATGTCGGTTTTTCCAAACCCCGCGCTCTCACCTGGGAGTATCAGCCGCTCAACGAGGCGGACAGCGCGGCGCTGGCTATCGCCGATGAGCCCGAGCAACCCGATGAATTCCTCTACGATTCCGACGGCTTCCGAAAAAAGAAACTGGTCGACGTGATCCGAGGGGCACTCGCCGCTCATCCCGCGCGTCCACCTCATCGGATCTGGCTACCGCCTCTGGAAGTCAGCGAGCCGATCGATGCGCTGGTGTCGCGCTGGCGAGGCAAGTCTTGGCAGGCGGACTATGGCCAAAACCCCGGCCTGGTCTTCCCGGTCGGCATGGTCGACATGCCCGACGAGCATGCCCAGCGGGTGCACGTCATCGATGCCGAGATGGACAACATCATGGTGGTCGCCACCACGCAACGCGGTAAGTCGACCACCTTGATGACGTTGATCGCTTCTGCCGCGCTGTCCTACCGGCCGGAGCGGGTGGCGTTCTTCTGCATCGGTGCGTCGCTGTATCCGGTCGAACCAATCCCGCATGTGGCGTCGGTGGTCAGTGTGGCGGACAGTGAAGGCGTATCGCGCACCATAGCCTCGGTCGAGGCCGTGATCCGGACGCGGGAGGCGTCGTTCAAGCACTATCAGATCGACATCGCGGAATTCCGCGAGCGCCGCTTCGGCGCGGCCGGTGGTGTCGGCGCAGACCCCGACGACAGATTCGGCGACGTGTTTTTGGTGATCGACAACTTCGGCGACTTCTACGAGAAGGACAGCGCCATCGGTGATCGCGCGATCGCCATCGCCCGGCAGGGACTGTCGTATGGCGTGCACGTCATCACCAGTGCCAACGCCTGGCTGGTCGGACAGAAGCAGGCGCTGCTCAACGTGTCGAACGCGCGGATACAACTGCGGCTCAGCAATCCCGACGAGTCGCAGATGGGTACCGGCATCGAGCTACGCAAGGCTGCGCGAAACACCTTGGACAAGCCGGGGTTCGGCCTCACCCCGCAGGGATACGAGTTGCTGGTCGGGATACCTGAGATCACCGCCGCCGATGGGTCGCGGTTGGCGACGCGCGACGTGGGAGCCGTTATCGCCGAACTGCCCGGCGTTCAGCGGCTCGAAGCCCTCGCCCGTCTGCCCGAATGTGTTGCTTTGAACCGGATTATCACCCGCTTTGCCGACAGCGCTGAGGCGGCCGATCCGCTGAACGTCGCGTTCGCGGTCGGTGAGAGCGCCTTGCAGCCGGTGGTACTGCCGATGCGGGCCCTGCCTAACCTGCTGGTTGTCGGGCGCCAATCGTGCGGCAAGTCCACGACTTTGGCGGCATTGGGGCAGGCGATCGCCAGCCGATTCGGACCTGAGCAAGCGCAGATCACGATCATCGATCCGAAGACCTCACTGATCGGCAAAATCCGCGGCCCGCATGTGCGCGCCTACGCGTATACGCCCGAGGACATTGACGGGGTGGTCGAAGAACTGGCCCAACTCATGACCCACCGTTTGCCGCCGCCGGGTCTGAGTCAAGAGGAACTGCTCAACCGCGACAGCTGTGACAGCCCACGCCATTTCGTGCTGATCGACGACGAACAGGAGTTGCGGCCGCACGGGGGGATCGGTAAACCCGCCGCGACAGCACCGCTGTGGGGTTTGATCGAACGCAGCCGCGACATCGGCCTGCATGTCATCGCCTCGCGGCTGCCCGGCAACTGGGCCGGCGTGTCGGTGATGAACCCGTTCCTACAGAAGATGACCGGCTCGCGGGCACCCACTCTGTTCATGGATAACGACCCGGCGACGGTGAAAGTCTTCGGCCGGGTCAGTGCGCAGCAGTTGCCGGTGGGCCGTGGACTGTTGGTGACAATCGACGGCGCGATCGAGGGTGTGCTGGTGGGTGCGCCCGAGTGAGCTAAGCCATCGCGCGGCGGCCGGTCAACGCACGGCCCAGCGTCAACTCGTCGGCGAACTCCAGATCACCGCCCATCGGCAGCCCGGACGCGATCCGGGTCACGGTCAGGCCGGGGATGTCACGCAACATCCGTACCAGGTAGGTGGCCGTCGCCTCGCCTTCGGTGTTGGGGTCGGTGGCGATGATCACCTCGGTGATGTCCACCCCGTCGACCTGCTCACCGATCCTGTTCAGCAGTTCGCGGATCCGCAGTTGCTCGGGACCGACTCCGGACAGCGGATCCAAGGCCCCGCCCAACACGTGGTAGCGGCCGCGGAATTCACGGGTGCGCTCCACGGCCTGGATATCTTTGGGCTCCTCGACCACGCACACCACCGAGCCGTCCCGGCGCGCATCCGCGCAGATGCGGCACCGTTCGTCGTCGGAGACGTTGCCGCACACCGCGCAAAACCGCACGCCGTCGCGGACCCTGCTCAGGACTGCGGCGAGCCGGTCGATATCGGCCGGCTCCACGGACAGCAGGTGGAACGCAATGCGCTGTGCGCTCTTCGGCCCGATGCCTGGCAACTTGCCGAGCTCGTCGATGAGGTCCTGGACAGGTCCTTCAAACATGTCGGTACGTCAGGACTCCGGCATGCCCAGCGCGCTGCCCATCCCGCCGGCCAGCGGGCCGAGCTGCTCCTGCGCCATCGTGGTGACCTGCTTGGAGGCATCGGCCAGCGCGCCGACGATCAAGTCCTGCAGCGTCTCGACGTCGTCGGGATCGACGACCTTGGGATCGATCTTGATCGCCACCACCTCGCCGCTGCCCTTCACTGTGACGTCGACCAGGTCGCCGCCGGCTTTGCCGTGCACCTCGGAATTGGCAAGTCGCTGCTGGGCGGCAATCAGTTGTTGTTGCATCTGCTGCGCCTGCGCGAGCAGCGCCGACATGTCAGGCTGGCCTCCGGGTTGCATGACAGTCCCCTTGCGTCGTGGTCTCGAGTTGGTTTCGGCTCGGTTTCGGCTCAGTCGATCGGGCGGTTCGAAACATCAAGCCTAGTCGGCGCCGGGCTACCGTGGCGCCGTGCGCGTATCAGCCGTTTGCCTGCGTGTCGGGATCGCGATCGCCGCTGCCGTCTTCATGGTTGCTCCGGCGCCGGCCAAAGCCGTGCCCACCAACATCGCCGGGATGATCGTGTTCCTCGATCCCGGCCACAACGGAGCCAACGACTCCTCCATCGGCCGTCAGGTGCCCACCGGCCGCGGCGGCACCAAAGACTGCCAGGCCAGCGGCACGACGTCCAACGACGGCTACCCAGAACACACGTTCACCTGGGACACCACGCTGCGGATCCGCGCCGCACTCAACGCGCTGGGAGCCCGGACCGCCCTGTCGCGCGGAAACGACGACGCGCTGGGGCCCTGCGTCGACCAACGCGCCGCAATGGCCAACGCGTTACACCCGAATGCGATCGTGAGCATCCACGCCGATGGTGGTCCGGCCACCGGGCGGGGATTCCACGTCAACTACTCGGCGCCGCCACTCAACCAGGCCCAGGCCGGCCCGTCAGTGCAGTTCGCCCGGATCATGCGCGACCAGTTGCAGGGGTCGGGTATCCCGCCGGCGAATTACATCGGCCAGGACGGGCTGTACGGACGATCCGACCTCGCCGGCCTGAACCTGGCGCAATACCCGTCGGTGCTCGTCGAGCTGGGCAACATGAAGAATCCCGCCGACTCGGCGCTGATGCAGACCCCCGCCGGCAGGCAGAAGTACGCCGACGCGGTGGTCAAGGGCATCGCGGGGTTCCTCGGCAGCCAAGCTACGTCTCCAGCTGTTTCTTGAGATTGGCCAGCACCTCGGCCTGAATCTTCTTCAGCCCCAACGGTGCGAACGTCTTCTCGAAGAAACCTTTCACCCCGCCCGCGCCGGTCCACGTGGTCTTGACGGTGACGCTGGAACCCGGGCCCGCCGGCGCCACCGTCCAGTTGGTGACCATCGTCGAGTTGGCGTCCTTCTCGATGACGGCGTGACCGGCGACATCAACACTGGCCTGCACATCGCGCACCCGGGATTTGGTGGCCTGCAGCTTCCAACTGGCAACAGTGCCTTGGCCCTGGCCGCCCTGCAGCACCCGATAGTCGTGATAGTGCTCGGACAGGATCTTGGGGCGGACGTTTTGGTAGTCGGCAACGGCGGTCAGCACCGCCTCGGGCTGCGCGTTGATCAAGATCGTGCTGGCTGCGCTGACCTGTCCCATCAGGCAAGACTCCTTCGCTGTGGATGTGCTGACACTGTGTGCCGCACGCTGCTGTATCGATGCGTTTGCCGCTGTCGGGGACTAGGGTAGCTGTGGTGCCTGTTCGCGAAGCCGACTTACATCGGGCGGGCGTCGAGCGGTTATTGGGAAGCTATCGCTCCATTCCCGCGACGGCGTCTGTCCGGCTTGCCAAGCCCACATCCAATCTGTTTCGTGCCCGCAGTAAACAGAGTGCGCCCGGGCTGGACACATCGGGGTTGACCAACGTCATTTCCGTCAACCCCGAGGCCCGCACCGCCGACGTGGCCGGCATGTGCACCTATGAGGACCTGGTCGCCGCGACCCTGCCGTACGGCCTGTCGCCGCTGGTCGTGCCGCAATTGAAGACGATCACCCTGGGCGGGGCGGTCACCGGGCTCGGCATTGAGTCGGCGTCGTTCCGCAACGGTTTGCCCCACGAGTCGGTGCTCGAGATGGACATTCTCACCGGCGCCGGCGACTTGCTCACCGTCTCGCCGCAACAGCACCCCGACCTGTATCGAGCATTCCCGAATTCGTATGGCACCCTCGGGTATTCGACTCGGCTGCGGATCGAGTTAGAGGCTGTCAAACCTTTCGTCGCGCTGCGGCATCTGCGATTTCATGCACTGACCGACATGGTGGCGGCAATGGATCGCATTATCGACACCGGCGGATGGGACGGTGTCCCAGTCGACTACCTCGACGGGGTGGTGTTCAGCGCCGACGAAAGCTATTTGTGCATCGGTGCGCGGACCACCACACCGGGACCGGTCAGTGACTACACCGGGCAAAACATCTACTACCGCTCGATCCAGCACGACACCGGCAGCAAAGAAGACCGGTTGACGATGCACGACTACTTCTGGCGCTGGGATACCGACTGGTTCTGGTGCTCACGCTCGTTCGGCGCGCAGAACCCCCGCGTGCGGCGGTGGTGGCCACGCCGCTACCGGCGCAGCAGCTTCTACTGGAAGTTGGTAGGCCTCGACCAGCGGTTCGATATCGCCGACCGGATCGAGAAGCGCAAGGGTAGACCACCGCGCGAGCGGGTAGTCCAGGACATCGAGGTGCCCATCGAGCGCACCCGCGAGTTCTTGGAGTGGTTCTTGGACGCCGTGCCCATCACGCCGGTCTGGCTGTGCCCGCTGCGGTTGCGCGACCAGGGCGGCTGGCCGCTGTATCCGATCCGCGCAGGCCGCACGTACGTCAACGTCGGCTTCTGGTCGTCGGTGCCGGTCGGCGCCACCGAGGGTGCGACGAACCGGCTGATCGAGGCGAAGGTCGGCGAGCTCGAGGGGCACAAGTCGCTGTACTCCGAATCCTATTACACCCGTGAGGAATTCGACGAACTCTATGGCGGGGAAGCTTACAAAACGGTCAAGAAGATGTATGACCCGGACGCGCGTCTCCTCGACCTCTACGCGAAGGCGGTGCAACGGCGATGACGGCGATCAAGGAGGGTCGGGCGCATGCACCGACGAACGGCAAGTTGAGCCTGGCTGAGATCCTGGCGATCTTCACCGAAGGCAGTAAGCACTCGCTGAAGTTCACCGCCTACGACGGCAGCAGCGCCGGCCCCGACGATGCGGTGCTAGGGCTGGATCTGCTGACCCCGCGCGGCACCACCTACCTGGCCACCGCGCCCGGTGAGCTCGGGCTGGCCCGCGCGTACGTCTCCGGTGATCTGCAGGCACACGGCGTGCATCCCGGCGATCCCTATGAGCTGCTCAAAACGCTGGTCGACAAACTCGATTTCAAGCGACCCTCACCGATGGTTTTGGCCAACGTCGTGCGCTCGATCGGGTTCGAGCGGCTGCTGCCGGTCGCGCCGCCGCCGCAGGAGGCGCTGCCCCGGTGGCGCCGCATCGCAGAAGGGCTGCGGCACAGTAAAACCCGTGACGCCGAGGCCATCCATCACCACTACGACGTGTCCAACACCTTCTACGAGTGGGTGCTCGGGCCGTCGATGACCTACACCTGCGCGGTCTATCCGCACCCCGAAGCCACGCTCGAGGAAGCCCAGGAGAACAAGTACCGGCTGATCTTCGACAAACTGCGCCTGCAGCCCGGTGACCGGCTGCTCGACGTCGGCTGCGGCTGGGGCGGCATGGTCCGCTACGCCGCCCGCCACGGCGTTCGCGCGATCGGCGCGACGCTGTCCGCCGAACAGGCCGCCTGGGCGCAGCGGGCGATCGAGGCCGAGGGCCTGGGTGAGTTGGCCGAGGTGCGGCACTCCGACTACCGCGACGTCCGCGAAGGCGGGTTCGACGCGGTCTCGTCGATCGGCCTGACCGAGCACATCGGGGTGAAGAACTACCCGGCCTACTTCGGCTTCCTCAAGACGAAGCTGCGCACCGGCGGACTGCTGCTCAATCACTGCATCACCCGCCACGACAACCGGTCGAAGTACAGCGGCAGCGGCTTCACCGATCGCTACGTCTTTCCTGACGGGGAATTGACCGGCTCGGGGCGGATCACCACCGAAATCCAAGAGACCGGGCTAGAGGTTCTACACGAGGAGAATTTCCGCCATCACTACGCGATGACATTGCGGGACTGGTGCCGCAACCTGGTAGCGCACTGGGATGAGGCGGTCGCCGAGGTCGGTTTGCCGATCGCCAAAGTCTGGGGCCTGTACATGGCGGCTTCGCGAGTCGGCTTCGAGCAGAACAAGATTCAGCTGCACCACGTGTTGGCAGTCAAATCCGACGGACGCGGCGACGATGGCGGACTACCGCTGCGGCCGTGGTGGCAGCCGTAAGTTTTGCGGTAGCACCGCTAACTGTTGTCGATGCGGCGCGCGCCGAGCTCATTCTGCAGCAACTCCAGGGCCGCCTCTTCGGGATCGCGGCGCGGCGCTGAGGTGTCATCGCGGCCGGCCTCGGCGAGCATGCTGTCCTCTTCGGCGGGCTGCGCCGGGTTGCCATCCTCGACCGGTGGCGCAGCCACGCCGGGCTCGCAGCGCACCCGCCAGTTCACGCCCAGTGCATCTTTGAGGGCTTCGGCGATGACGTCGGCGTTGCGTTGCTCGCAGAGCCGCCTGGCCAGCGGCGCCGACTCATGGCTCAACACCAGCGTGTTGCCCTCGACCGCGCGGACGGTTGCCCCGGCCAGCATCACTTCGGTGGTGCGGCTGCGTTGACGAACCTTGTCGCGCACCGTGGGCCACAGCGTTCGCACCGCGGCCGCGCCCGGCTCACCCGCGGCAGCTGCAGGTGCCGGTTCGGGGACCGCGGCGGGTTGCGGCGGAGGTGCTTTCGGCTGGGGCGGGGGAGGGGCCGCCTTGGGCGGGGAGGCCTTGGGCGGGGCAGCCTTGGGCGGTGCGGCTGGTGGGGTGTCCGACGGAATGGACATCTCCAGCCGGGTCTCGATCCGCTCGAGCCGCTGCAGCAGCGCCGACTCGGTGTCACTGGCCGAGGGCAGCAGCAGCCGGGCGCAGATCACCTCCAGCAGCAGCCGCGGTGCCGTCGCACCGCGCATCTCACCGAGCCCGGCCTGCACTACTTCGGCATACCGCGTCAGCGTCGCCGGCCCGATCCGGGTCGCCTGATCGCGCATCCGGTCCAGCACGTCCTCCGGTGCATCCACCACACCGCGCGCTGCGGCATCCGGAACAGCTTGTAACACAAGGAGATCCCGGAACCGCTCCAGCAGGTCGGTGGCGAACCGACGTGGGTCGTGGCCAGCGTCGATGACCGACTCCACTGCCCCGAACAGCGCCGCCGCGTCGGCGGCGGCCAGCGCGTCGACGGCGTCGTCGATCAGTGCGACGTCGGTGGCGCCCAACAGGCCCAGCGCCCGCTGGTAGCCGATCCGGTTGTCGTCGGCACCGGCCCGCAACTGGTCGAGCACCGAGAGCGTGTCGCGGGGCGAGCCGCCGCCCGCGCGGATCACCAAGGGATACACCGCCTCGTCGACGGCGACACCCTCGTGCTGACAGATCCGCTCGATCAGTGCCCGCATGGTGCGCGGCGGCAGCAGCCGGAACGGATAGTGATGAGTGCGCGACCGGATCGTCGGCAGCACCTTCTCCGGTTCAGTGGTGGCAAAGACGAAGATCAGATGTTCGGGCGGCTCCTCGACGATCTTGAGCAGTGCGTTGAACCCGGCGGTGGTCACCATGTGCGCTTCGTCGACGATGAACACCCGGTAGCGCGACTGGGCCGGCGCGTAGAAGGCCCGGTCCCGCAGCTCGCGGGTGTCGTCAACTCCGCCGTGGCTGGCCGCGTCGAGTTCGACGACGTCGATGCTGCCGGGCCCATTGGGCGCCAGTGCGACGCAGGATTCACAAACGCCGCACGGGGTGGGCGTCGGCCCCTGCGCGCAGTTCAACGAGCGGGCCAGGATGCGCGCCGACGACGTCTTCCCGCAGCCGCGCGGGCCGGAGAACAGATACGCGTGGTTGATGCGACCCGCCGCCAGGGCCGTCGACAGCGGCTCGGTGACATGCTCCTGCCCCACTACCTCGGCGAAGGTTGCCGGTCGGTACTTGCGGTAGAGAGCCACAGTCAGCAGGTTACCGACGGGGTGAGACGGACGGCTGCCCCCGCCCAACGTGAAGCTGGCTTCACGCTCGGGCGCGAACGTGAACCCAACTGCACGCCCGGCGTCATGGAGCCGAGGATTTGACCAAGGATTCGGTTGCGGCCAGCAGCGCACACGTCGCCAGCCCATCGATGGCGTTGCGCAAGTCGGGTATCGACGGGAAGGTCGGCGCAATTCGGATGTTCTTGTCGTCCGGGTCTTTTCGGTACGGGAACGACGCGCCCGCCTCGGTGACCGCGATACCGGCGTCCTTGGCCAGTGCGACGGTGCGCCGCGCGGTGCCGGGCAGCACGTCAAGGCTGATGAAGTAGCCGCCTTTCGGCTCGGTCCACGAGGCGATCTTGGACTCACCCAGGCGCTTGTCGAGGATTTCCAGCGCCAGCGCGAATTTGGGGGCCAGGATCTGCTGGTGGCGGAGCATCTGCAGGCGTACCCCGTCGGCGTCGCCGAAAAAGCGCAGATGCCGTAGCTGGTTGACTTTGTCCGGGCCGATTGACTTCTTGCCCGCGTACTGCAGATACCAGGCGATGTTGCCCAGCGATCCACCGAAGAAGCTGACGCCCGCACCGGCGAAGGTGATCTTCGACGTCGACGCGAAGACATAGGGCCGGTTGGGATTGCCGGCCGCGGCGGCCAAGCCCAAGACGTCGACTTGCCGGTCGAAGTCCATTGTCAGGGTGTGCACGGCGTAGGCGTTGTCCCAGAACAGCCGGAAATCGCTTGCCGCGGTCTGCATCTGGACGAGGCGCCGAACTGTCTCCCAGGAGTACGTCACCCCGGTCGGGTTGGCGAACACCGGTACCGCCCACATGCCCTTGATCGCTGGGTCAGCGGCGACCAGTTCCTCGATAAGGTCGACGTCGGGGCCGTCGTCGCGCATCGGAATGGAGATCATCTCGATGCCCAACGTCTCGGTGATAGCGAAATGGCGGTCATAGCCGGGCACCGGGCAGAGGAACTTGACGTTGGGCTCGTCCCGCCAGGGCCGCGGCGAGTCCACGCCGCCGTGCAACATCGAAAAGACGATCACGTCGTGCATGAACTCGAGGCTGGCGTTGTTGCCCGCGATCAGGTTCGGCACGCCGATGCCGAGCAGCTCGCCGAATATCGCTCGCAGCTCCGGTAACCCGTGCAGACCGCCGTAGTTGCGGGTATCGGTGCCGTCCGCGTCGCGGAAGTCCTCCCCCGGCAGGCTCAGCAGCGCGTTGGACAGATCGAGCTGTTCGCCCGACGGCTTACCACGGGTGAGATCCAGCGTCAGCTTCATGGCCTGCAGCTCGGCGTAGTCCTGCTGGTGGCGCACATGCAGAGCCGCGAGGTCCGCTGAGCTGAGGGTGCTAAGGGAGCCGACCGACACCATGCGCCCTTTCATCGTCAACGCCGTGAGTAACAAAAGTCGGACCACCCCGCAGGCTCCGACATGGGGGACCCCGCGCACCCGCTAGAGCCCGTTGACCCTTGCTGCCTTCCGGCCCTGGGGGAGTTCACAGGATAAACGCCGCGCGGGGTCCACCGAGAGTGTAGTACCCGACTTGCGCGGTGACCGAAGGCGCTCACTGACAGCTCGGCTACCATGGCCGACGGAGGATTCGCCTAGTGGCCTATGGCGCTCGCCTGGAACGCGGGTTGGGTTAATAGCCCTCGCGGGTTCAAATCCCGCATCCTCCGCGCTCGGTCTGGGGCGCGACCAGGCTCGATGGTCGCGCCGGACCACCAAGTTGAGGAGGGGTATGGGGCGCACCGCCGCCACACTGTGGCACGCGTCGTTCTCGATTGCTGCCGGCGTCCTCTATTTCTTCTTCGTGTTGCCGCGCTGGCTTGAGCTGATGGGCCAGACCTCGCACACGTTGGGCACGGCGCTGCGCATCGTGGCCGGGGTGCTGATCGCCCTGTCGGCCTTGCCGGTCGTGTTCACGCTGTTGCGCACCCGCAAGCCGGAGTATGGGACCCCGCAGCTGGCGCTCAGTCTGCGCACCTGGTCGATCGTCGCGCACGTGCTGGCCGGTGTGCTGATCATCGGCGCCGCGATCAGCGAAATCTGGCTGAGTCTCGACGCCGCCGGGCAGTGGCTATTCGGAATCTATGGCGCAGCCGCCGCGATCGCGTTGCTCGGGATCTTCGGCTTCTACCTGTCCTTCGTCGCTGAGCTGCCTCCGCCTCCGCCGAAACCGTTGAAGCCGAAGAAGGCCAAGCGTCGGTTGCGGGGCAAGAAGAAGGCCGGCGAGGAGGCCTCGGCGGACGAAGCAGCCGAGGCGGACGAGGTGGACGAAAGCGAAGCCGCTGAGACGCAAGAAGCGGAAACCGCCGCTGCCGATGACGAGACCGCCGCGTCCGACGATCAACCCACCGAGACCGTCGAAGCGGAGGCCGAACCCACCGAGATCGCCGAGTCGGCCGCCGAAGAACCTGAGTCGACCGGCGACGAACTGCCCGCCGCCGAGGACACGCTCGCTACCGAAAACCCTCGCGGCGGTTTGCGTAACCGCCGCCCGAGCGGGAAGTCGTCGTCACGTCGGCGTAAGCGTTCACGCGGTGGAGTAACCGTCGAGGATTAGTAGGGCTATCAACCGCGCCGGTCCTTTCCTATGCTGAGCGAGTGCCAAACAACTATCGGGTCGTCCAGTGGACAACAGGAAATGTCGGGAAGAGCTCGGTTCAGGCGATCGCCGCAAACCCCATGCTCGAACTCGTGGGGTGCTACGCCTGGTCTCGCGACAAGGTCGGTCGTGATGTCGGCGAGTTGTGCGGTATTGCGCCGCTTGGCGTAGCCGCCACCGACGACGTCGACGCGCTGCTTGCGCTGAAGCCCGACTGCGTGGTCTACAACCCGATGTGGGTTGATGTCGACGAGCTGGTACGCATTTTGGCTACCGGCGCCAACGTCGTTGCGACCGCGTCGTTTATCACCGGCCACAACCTCGGCGCCGGCCGCGACCGGATCGCCGAGGCGTGCCAAAAGGGCGGCTCGACGATGTTCGGGTCCGGGGTCAGCCCGGGCTTCGCCGAATTGCTGGCGGTGGTGTCGGCGGTGGTCTGCGATCGGGTCGACAAGATCACTGTCAACGAGGCTGCCGACACCACCTTTTACGATTCCCCGGCAACCGAGCTTCCGGTGGGTTTCGGCACACCGATCGACGACCCCGAACTGCCGGCGATGACGGCTCAGGGCACCGCGGTTTTCGGCGAGGCGGTGCGGCTGGTTGCCGACGCGCTGGGCGTCGAACTCGACGAGGTGCGCTGCGCCGCGGAATATGCCCAAACCACAGCCGATCTCGACCTCGGCTCATGGACTATCCCGGCCGGGTGCGTCGCCGGCGTCTACGCCAGCTGGCAAGGCGTCATCGGTGGCAAAACCGTCGTGGAGCTCAACGTGCGGTGGCGTAAGGGCCAAACATTGGAGCCGGACTGGAAGATCGACCAGGACGGCTGGGTGATCCAGGTCGACGGACGGCCAAGCGTAAAAACCACCGTGAGCTTTCTGCCGCCACCGGATTTCCAGGCGGAGACGATCGCCGACTTCATGACGCTCGGCCACATCATGACGGCGATGCCCACCATCAACGCCATCCCGGCGGTGGTCGCCGCGGCGCCGGGCATCGCGACCTACACCGATCTGCCGCTGACGCTGCCTCGCGGAGTCGTGCCGGCGACCTAATGGACGCGGGGCGAAATGCTAGCTCGCGGGGATGTTCTGCAGCTTGGGCGCCAGCTCAGGGCAGTAGAAGCTGACGGCGGTGCCGAGGAACTGGTACGCCTGCACCTGGGTGGTGCCCCTGGCCAGGTTGTTCTTCACGAACCGAGCGGAGGCGGCAGCATCGGGGTCGATCCCGTCGCCCATCCGTCGGCAGGCGATCTTGGCCAGATAAGGGTTGTAGTCGTGGGCGCCGTATAGGCCGTACGTGTTGAGCTGATTGTCAAAATCAGTGTCGATGTCCGCGTATGCCGGGGCGGCCAGGCCGACTGCAGCGGCGACGGCGGCGATCGAGGCGAACCTTGCTACCTTCATGAGCTGGATGGTACCGCCCCGTGTCGGACTTGGAGACCGATCTGGAGTACGCCGACAAGCTTGGTCGCCGCCACCGATCCGCGAGCCTGTCCAGGTCATTGCATGCCCTTCCCACCCGGTTTCCGTCTATCGGCCTATTCCGATTAGAGTAGCTAAGGTTACACACAAGCTAATTAGTTGAGTCTCTTGGCCCCCGCTCAGGATGGAGGCACCCATGACCATGACCGAGCCGATGACTCAGCTGAGGCGCACCCCTGCACCGTGCCATTGAATGGCTCGGATGCGGAGGAGATCACGAGCGAGCAGGTAGCGGAAAGAGGGGCAAGGTTTTCAGATGTTTGAGCTTCTCAAACGCGTGTGGTTGCCGTTGCTTGTCGTAGTGGTCATCGCTGTCGGCGGGTTCGCGGTCTACCGGGTGCACGGTTACTTCGGTGCGCACGGCAACGCGGGTGGCTCGTCACAGGTGTTCGAAGACACCAAGCCGTTCAACCCGAAGGTCGTGGTCTACGAGATCTTCAGTCCGAACGGCACTGTGGCCGACATCAACTACCTGGATCTCAACGCCGACCCCAAGCGGGTCGACTCCGCACCCCTGCCGTGGTCGCTCAAATTGTCGACTACTGACCCCGCGGTCAGCCCCAACATCGTGGCGCAGGGGCACAGCGACACCATCGGCTGCCGCATCACCGTCGACGGCGTCGTCAAAGACGAAAGGATCCGCAGCGGCGTGAACGCCCAGACCTTCTGCTTGGTGAAGTCCGCATGAGCACCGACGTCACCGAGGCGCCGACCGACGCCCTGCCTGCCCCGGTCCAGGCGGTGCGGGAGCGCTTGCCACTGTGGATCCACCGGTTGGCGGTGCCGATCATCCTCGCGTGGGTGGCGGTCACGGTGCTGCTGAATGTCGTCGTCCCCCAGCTAGACGTGGTGGGACAGATGCGCACAGTGTCCATGAGCCCCAAGGACGCGCCGTCGATGATCGCCACCAAGCGCGTCGGCGCCGACTTCAAAGAGTTCAAATCCGACAGCTCAGCCATGGTCGTGTTGGAAGGCCAGAAGCCACTTGGCGATGCGGCCCACCACTACTACAACGAGCTGGTCGCCAAGCTGCGGGCGGATACCAAACACGTCGAGAACGTCCAGGACTTCTGGAGTGATCCGCTGACTGCGGCGGGTTCGCAAAGCCCGGACGGTCTGGCCGCCTACGTCCAGGTCTATCTCGCGGGCAACCAAGGTGAGAGCCTGGCCAACGAGTCCGTCGAGGCTGTCCAGAAAATTATCAAGGACACCCCGGCACCGCCCGGGGTCAAGGCGTATGTGACCGGGGCGGCGCCGCTGCTGGCCGATCAGCACATCGCCGGCGACCGCAGCCTGAAGCTGATCACCGGGATGACCTTCCTGGTGATCATCGTCATGCTGCTGTTCGTCTACCGGTCCATCGGCACGGTGCTGTTGGTGTTGGGGATGGTTTTCTTGGAGTTGGCCGCGGCCCGCGGCGTGGTGGCGTTCCTGGGCTACCACAACCTCATTGGGCTCTCGACCTTTGCGACCAATCTGCTGGTGACGTTGGCGATCGCCGCCTCGACCGACTACGCGATCTTCCTGATCGGCCGATATCAAGAAGCGCGCACTGCCGGCGAGGATCGGGAGAACGCGTTCTACACGATGTATCGCGGAACCAGTCATGTGATCTTGGGCTCGGGGCTGACGATCGCCGGCGCAACGTTCTGCCTGCGCTTCACCCGGCTGCCGTACTTCCAGTCCCTGGGTGTCCCGTTGGCCATCGGCATGCTCACCATGGTCGCGGCCGCAATGACATTGGGGGCCGCTGTCGTGGTGGTCGGCAGTCGGTTCGGTCTGCTGGAACCCAAGCGGGCCATGCGGATTCGGGGTTGGCGCAAGATCGGTGCAGCGGTGGTGCGCTGGCCCGGGCCGGTGTTGGTCGCGACGGTGGCCGTCTCGCTGGTCGGCCTGATCACCTTGCCCGGCTACAAACCCGGCTACGACAACCGCGACTATCTGCCCGCCGATATTCCGGCCAATGAGGGGTATGCGGCCGCGGATCGGCATTTCTCCCAGGCCCGGATGAACCCGGATCTGTTGTTGGTCGAAACCGACCACGACATGCGCAACCCCGCGGACTTTTTGGTCATCGACAAGGTGGCCAAGGCGGTCTTTCGCACCTCAGGCATCGGACGGGTGCAGGCCATCACCCGACCCCTGGGCACTCCGATCAACCACGCGTCGATCCCGTTTGCGATCAGCATGCAGGGCACCACTCAGCAACTGAACATGCAATACATGCAAGACCGCATGAAAGACATGTTGGTGATGGGTGAGGATATGGCGCGCACCATCACCAGCATGGAACAGATGCTTGAGATCACCCGGGGCATGGCCGAGACCACCCACAGCATGGTCACCAAGATGCACGACATGGAAGCCCATATCCAGGATTTGCGGGTGCACATGGCCGATTTCGAAGACATGTGGCGCCCGTTCCGCAGCTATTTCTATTGGGAAAAGCACTGCTATGACATTCCGATCTGCTGGTCGCTGCGCTCGGTCCTCGAAGCGTTCGACAGCGTCGACATCATGACCGATGACATTCAGAATCTGATGCCTGACATGGACCGGCTGGACACGCTGATCCCGCAGATGCTCACGGTGATGCCGCCGATGATCGAGACCATGAAAAGCATGCGGGTCATGCAGCTGACCATGCAGCAGACCATGGGTGGGCTGCAGGATCAGATGGCAGAAATGATGAAGAACCAGTCGGCAATGGGCCACGCCTTCGACGAGGCCAAAAACGACGACTCGTTCTATCTGCCGCCCGAAGCGTTCGACAACCCCGATTTCAAACGCGGCCTCAAGATGTTCCTATCTCCGGATGGCCATGCAGTGCGGATGATCATCTCCCACGAAGGCGACCCGGCGTCTCCCGAGGGCATCTCGCGCGTCGAGCCGGTCAAACACGCCGTGCACGAGGCCATCAAAGGCACCCCGCTGGAAGGCTCCAAGGTCTACCTCGGTGGTACGGCGCCGATGTACAAAGACCTGGCCACCGGGTCCGCCTATGACCTGGTCATCGCCGGGATCGCTTCGCTATGCCTGATTTTCATCGTGATGTTGATCATCACCCGAAGCGTCATCGCCGCCGCGGTCATCGTGGGCACCGTGACGTTGTCGCTGGGCAGTGCCTTCGGTCTCTCAGTGCTGATCTGGCAGCACCTCATCGGGCTTAATCTGCACTGGATGGTGCTCGCGATGTCGGTCATCATCCTGCTGGCGGTGGGGTCGGACTACAACCTGCTGCTGGTGGCGCGGTTCAAAGAGGAAATTCACGCCGGGCTGAACACCGGCATCATCCGCGCGATGGGCGGCAGCGGCTCGGTCGTGACCTCGGCCGGCCTGGTGTTCGCCTTCACCATGATGACGATGGCGGTCAGCGATTTGGCCGTCGTCGGCCAGGTCGGCACCACGATCGGCCTGGGCCTGTTGTTCGACACCCTGGTGGTGCGCTCGTTTATGACGCCGTCGATCGCCGCGCTGCTGGGCCGCTGGTTCTGGTGGCCACAGCGGGTACGCACACGTCCGGCCAGTGGGCTGCTTCGGCCATACCCGCCTCGTCCGGTAGTACGCGAATTGGTGGATCAACGGCGCTGACCAGGATCGCGCGCGTGCCTGCGTAAACCTCCGCCGATCAGGCCGGAAATCACGCGGCGTGCGTTATCCTCTGGCCGTGGCGCAACTGACCTTCCAGCGCGCCCGCACCGCAGCGAAGAAACGCCAGCGTGCGGACGCGTTGGTGGAGGCCGCGCGTTCGCTGGCGCTGGAAATCGGTGTCGCCTCGGTGACGTTGACCGCCGTCGCCGCGCGTGCCGGAATCCACTACTCGGCCGTGCGTCGCTACTTCACCTCGCACAAAGAGGTGCTGCTGCACCTGGCGGCGGAAGGCTGGGTGACGTGGTCGAACACGGTATCTGAGCGGCTGCGCCAGCCGGGCCCGATGTCACCGGCGCGGGTGGCGGAGACGCTGGCCCAGGGCCTCGCGGCCGACCCGCTGTTCTGCGACTTGCTGGCCAATCTGCATCTGCACCTCGAGCACGAGGTGGACATCGACCGGGTTATCGAGGTCAAGCGCATCAGCGACGGCGCCGTGATGTCGCTCGCGGATGCCATCGAGCAAGCCTTGCCGGCGTTGGGGCGCTCGGGCGCGCTCGACGTCCTGCTGGCGGCCTACTCGTTGGCGGCGCCGTTGTGGCAGATCGCCCACCCGCCGGAAGGGCTCAGCGACGCCTACGCCGGGGAAACCCAGGTTTCAGCCGACTGGAACATTGACTTCGTATCCGCGCTGACCCGGCTGCTTACCGCGACCTGCGTCGGGCTGATCGCACAATCAAGCTGAGCTACTGCTCACCAATCCCACACGGACATGTCGTTGGGGGGATAGTCCGCGCAGTGGTCGGTTTCCTTCGCGACGACGCCCTTGTTGTTGAAGAAGATCTTGAAGTTGTTGACCCACGCCTTCGTCATCGGGTCGGCGACGTCGCCCTCGTAGAGGTGGTCGGAGTACTGCCTGCGCTCTGCCGGTGACAGCGAGAAAAACCAGTGCGCCTTGTCCTGAACTGCCTGATGGAAGTTGGCATGGTTGTGGTAGTCGTTCATGTATCGCTCGTAATACACCGGCGCGTAATCGCGCGCGGCGGCCAGTAGCTGCTCGGGCGTGCAGGTGGTCTGGATGATCCGCCGCGGTATCGGATAGTCCTCGGTGGAATCGGCCGAGGCGACGCGAGGGAAGGCTGTCGCGGCAGCAGCAAGCGCAAGTACCGCGACACCGGCGCGGACTACGGGGCTCAGACGAGAATGAAGCATGCGGACACTATAACGCGCTCGTAACGATCGTGGTTAGTTTGACTTATAATCGACGTCCCGGCTGGGCTGAACCCGCTTCGGCTCGCCGGGCATCTTGGGATAGTTGGGCGGATAGGGCAGGTCACCGAGCCCGCGTTCCTCGTCGGTAGCCGCCATCTCCAGCAGCGGAGCGATCGACTGCTGGACCGAATCCATCTGGGCCCACGGGTCGTCGCGGCGGGCCACCAGGTCGGGCACGGTGCCGATGGTGTAGTCGTCGGGGTCGGCGCCGGCAAGTTCGCCCCAGGTCAGCGGCATCGACACGGTGGCGACCGCAGTGCGCCGCACGGAGTACGCCGACGCGAACGTGCGGTCGCGAGCGTTCTGGTTGAAGTCGACGAAGATCCGGGCGCCCCTTTCCTCCTTCCACCACGACGTCGTCACCGCGTCCGGCGCGCGGCGCTCGACCTCGCGGGCCAGCGCGATCCCGGCACGGCGAACGGCGATGAAATCCCAGTCCGTTGTGATCCGCAGAAATACGTGTACGCCGCGGCCCCCGGACGTCTTGGGATAGCCGACCAGCCCGAGTTCCTCGAGCAGCGGCTTGAGTACATCGACCGCGATCGTGCGCGCCTCGGCGAAACCGGTTCCCGGCTGCGGGTCGAGGTCGACGCGCAACTCGTCGGGATGCTCGGTATCGGGACAGCGCACCTGCCACGGATGCAGGGTGATGGTGCCCATTTGGGCCGCCCACACGATCGCCGCGGGGTGAGTCACCTTGAGCGCGTCTGCTGTTCGTCCGGACGGAAACGTGACCCGGCAGGTCTCCAAGTAGTCGGGATGGTGCTGCGGTATTCGCTTTTGGTAGATCTCCTCGCCGTCGATGCCCTCCGGGAAACGTTGCAAATGAGTTGGCCGGTCCCGCAGCGCGGCCAGCATCGGGCCGCGGGCCACCGCCAGGTAGTACTCGACGACTTTGCGCTTGGTACCGGCGGGGCCCAGCTTTGGGAAGTAGGGCTTGTCCGGGTTGGTCAGCCGGACCGCGATCCCGTCGACGTCGAGTTCTTCAGCGGGGCTTGCCATCACGACTCCAAGACGTCGGAGAGGTCGTAGTTCAGCGGTACGTCGAGTTGGTCGAAAGTGCAGCTTTCCGGGTCGCGGTCGGGGCGCCAGCGCACGAAGCGGACGGTGTGCCGGAAGCGGTCCCCTTCCATCTGGTCGTAGGCGACCTCGGCGACCCGGTCCGGCCGGATCGGCACCCAGCGTTTGTCGGCCGCGGCATTCCACCGGCTGGGCTCCCCGTCGTAGACCACGTCATCGCCGACGCGCAGCGGTTCCAGCTCGGCGAGCAGCTTCAGTCGCTCCTTAGCGGTGAACGACGCTGCGCCACCGACCATGTGCAGCCGGCCATCGCGGTAGAGGCCCAACAGGATGGATCCGATGCCTTCGCCGCTTTTGTGGATGCGGTAGCCCATCGCTACGCAGTCGGCGTCGCGGGCGTGCTTGATTTTCACCATCTCTCGCTTACCCGGCAGATAGGCGCCGTCGAGTCGCTTGGCGACGACGCCGTCGAGTCCGGCGCCCTCGAATGTGATCAGCCAATGCGCGCCGAGTTCGGGATCCTCGGTGGTGCCGGTGACATGACACCAGTCCGTCGCGTCGACCAGCTCTGAAAGCGTTGCGCGGCGGATGCGAAACGGCTCGCCCAGCAGCGACGCCGAACCGGTGGCCAGTGCATCGAAGCCGATGAAGTGCGCCGGTGTTTGCTCGGCCAGCATGTTGATGCGGCTGGCGGCAGGGTGAATGCGTTGGGACAGTGAGTCCCAGTCCAGCCGGATCCGTCCGTCGATGTTACGGGGGACGACGATCTCGCCGTCGAGCACACAGCGCGGCGACACTTCACGGTGAATCGCCGCCAGCAGCTCCGGAAAGTAGCGACCGAGGTCTTTGCCGTTGCGCGACTGCAGCACCACCTCATCGCCGTCGCGAAATACCAACGCGCGAAATCCGTCCCACTTCGGTTCGTAGGACCACACACCTGGCTCGGCGGGAACCGTGCCAACCGCCTTGGCCAACATCGGTTCGATCGGCGGCTGCACGGGAAGATCCACGCGTTCATCTTGACACCACTGGCCGGTGTTTACCGGACGCAGGCAGCGGGCACGCGACAAACATGTCTGTGACCGCGTTTCAGGATCTGCCGTTGGCAGACCGCGACCGCAAATGGGACGGCGATGCTGCTGAAAAGCGCGTCCGCAAGTGGGCCGACGCGCACGACAAGCCGAATCAGAAGTATCGCGATGCGCACGTCTGGTACGACAGCGGCCATAAGGACAACTTCACCGCCTACAAACTGCTGATTGCCGACGTGATCGGCGGGAAGCTCAAAGCCGTGCCCCGCGGAGTGATGATCGCCGGCGCGATCATGGACGGTGCGCGGGGTGGTATCGATCTGCCGAAATCCGACATCGACCGGGTCAAGAGCCACCTGGCGAAGTACTACAAGAAGATGGACGAAACCGCGCCCTGGGAACGCGGCTGACTTATCGACCCCGTAAAGTTGCGAAAAAGCGCTGGTAGCTAGCTATCCGGCGACAGCCTCAGGGGTCGAAAACGTGCAGACCATACAGCTGACGACGACGCTGCCCACCGGCGCAGACCGGGTGTGGCAAGCGATGCAGTCACCGGCGACGATGCTGTACGTATGCCGGGGCCTCTTCGGCATGCCGGCATTGAACGGTAGATCAGAGCCGCTGCGCCTCGGCGAACGCGGCACGGGCTGGCTGTGGGCATTTCACCTCATCCCGGCCTACCGCCACACCATCGAAGTGACCGCGGTCGACCACGGCACGCGGACCATCCGCACCCATGAACACGGCGGCGTCATCGCCAGTTGGGACCACACACTGCACGTGGCGCCGGTCGACGACCACAGCTGCCACTACACCGACTCGATCGCCATCGACGCGGGGCCCGCTACTGCTGTGGTTGCGACGATCGCGAAAGGCATTTTCCGGCACCGGCATCGACGCTGGCACAAGCTGGTCCGTCAGCACCTGCTGCCCGAGGGGCCGGCGTACGCAACCTGACTCAGCCGGGCGGCGTCAGCGCAGGAAGTCGACGATGTAACCGGCGAGCTCTTCGCCGGCGTCCTCCTGCACAAAGTGCCCGGCATCCCGGACTACCGGATGCTCGATTCCTTGAGCACCTCGCATCTCCCGCTGGAAGATTGGCGCCATCGCGCCGGTGATCGGATCGCCGTCGCTGAACGCGACCAGCATCGGCGTTTCACTTGCACACAGCGTCGCCCACGCAGACCGCTGGGCCGGGGCGGCGGGATCGTCGGGCGAGGTGGGGATCAGGCCCGGCATGGCGCGCGGCGCGACGCAGTAGCTGTCGTCGGGAAATGGCGCATCGTAGGCCGCGCGGGTGGCGTCGCTCATCGGTCGGCGACAGCCTCCCTGCACGAATCGGCCGATGTCCAGCGACGGCTGATTCTGAATCGCCTCGCGAAACTGCCACCAGATCTTCGGCATCGGGATGTCGCCGGTCGGCAGTCCGGTGTTAGCCACCACGATCCGGCTGAACCGGTCAGGATGCTCGGCGGCCAGTCGCAGTCCGATCAGCCCGCCCCAATCCTGGCCGACCAGGGTGACGCGCTGCAGATTCAGGACGTCGAACGCCAGGGTGCGGACCCACTCGACGTGACGGGCGTAAGTGTGGTCTTCGCGCCGCGTCGGCTTGTCCGAACGCCCGAACCCGACCAGGTCCGGGCACACGACGCGATGCCCGGCCTCGACCAGCACCGGGATCATCTTGCGGTACAGAAACGACCACGACGGCTCTCCATGCAGCATGAGTATCGGGTCGGCGTCGTCGGGACCGTCTTGGACCCACGCCATCCGCAACGTGCCGCCGTCGCCATCAGGAACATCGTAATACCTTGGTGGATAGAGAAATTCCGAAAGCTCGGCAAACCGGTCGTCGGGTGTCCGCAATGTCTGCATGGGTGCGAACATACCGTCGGATCAGCCGTCTTCGCGTAGGTTCGCCAACGCGGGCTGCGCCATCAGCCGCTCCAGGAATGGCCGTTGGCCCTTGAGTAGCTTGACTCGGGCTTGTGCCACCGTGAACCAGCCGACCCGGTCGACTTCGGGAAATTCTTTGATCATTCCGGAACCCTTGGGCCACTCCAGCTCGAAGGTGTTGCTGGCTGCACCGGTGACGTCGAGATCAGCCAGCACCGCAAACGCCGTGACAACCTTGCCGCCGGGTTGTTTCAGTGAACCGAAGTCGGTACGCGCGCCGGCCGGCACCGAAAGCCCGAGTTCTTCGACGAATTCACGCTGTGCCACATCCCAAGGATCCTCACCGTCGGTGTACTCCCCCTTGGGGATCGACCATGCGCCCTCGTCCTTTCGAGCCCAAAACGGGCCGCCCGGATGCGCGATCAGCACTTCCACCACGTCGTCGCGCACCCGGTACAGCAGCAGCCCGGCGCTTCGCTTGGGCATGCGCGCTTTAGACCCCGACCGCGCGTTCCAAGTCTTTGAGAGACGTCTCCAGATCTCCGAGCAGCCGCTGCAGATGCGGCACACTGCGCCGACAGCCGACCAGACCGAAGTCGAGGTTGCCGGCATTGTTGACCACGGTGATGTTCAAAGCCTGCCCGTCCAACGCGATCGACAGGGGGTAGTTGCCGTCGAGGCGAGCGCCGCGCCAGTACATCGGTTCGGTGGGCCCGGGCACATTCGAGATGACGATATTGAACGGCGGCGGGGCTGAGGTACCCAGAACGGGGACCACGGCCAGAGCCATCGGTGACATCAGAAACGCCGACAACGCCAGCGCCTGCAGCCGGGGCAGCTCGGAAAACACCTTTTTGTTGCCGCGCGTCGACTCGCTGATCGCTTCGAGCCGCTTCGCCGGATCGTCGATGTCGGTAGCCAGACTGCACAGGATGGTGCCGACCATATTGCCGCCGCTGTCGGCGTCGTCCTCTTTGCGCAGGCTCACCGGCACCATCGCGATGAGCGGCGTGTCCGGCAGTGCATCCTGGTCAGCCAGGTAGTAACGCAGCGCGCCGGCGCACATCGCCAGCACGACGTCGTTGAAACTGACCCCGGTGGCCTGCTTGATGCTTTTGATGCGGTCCAGCGACCACGATTGCGCTGCGCACCGGCGGGCACCGCCGATCGGAACGTTGAGCATGGTGCGGGGGGCAGCGAACGGCAGGGTCAATTGCTGTTCAAGCAGCGCCGCGCGGGCCAGTGAGAAAGCCGACGGGCCAAGGGCTGCAACCGATCCCGCGAACTGACTGATCGTTTGCCAGCGCGACCGGCCACCCGAGTGCCGCCGACGAGGCAAATTCCAAATCGCCCGCATCTCCTGGTCATTCGGATCGTTGGACAGCGAGCGTTGCATCAACTTCAGCGCCGAAACACCATCGACCAACGCATGGTGAAACTTGGTGTACAGCGCGAACCGACCGTCGTTCAGCCCTTCGATGAACTGGCCCTCCCACAACGGCCGGTGCCGGTCGAGCAGGCTGCCGTGCAGCAGCGAGGTCAACTCGAGCAAATCGCGCACCCGCCCGGGCGCGGGCAGCGCCGAACGCCGCAGGTGGTAGTCGATATCGATGTCATCCTCGTCGTCGTAGGCCCACCCGACGTTGGCGATACCGCCGAGAAGCCGGGCCGGACGCTTACGGAAGGTCGGTTGGAATTCCCGGTTGGCGACGAGGGCTTCGTAGGTCTCGCGCGGAAAATCCGGTCCGGCGCCTTCCGGCGGCTCGAACAAAGCCAGGCCGCCGACGTGCATGGGGTGCTCGCGAGATTCGCCCAGCAAGAATATCGAGTCGGTGGGCGTGATCAGCTCCATCAACCCATTAAACCGCGGTAGGCAGCAGCGTCGGTCGGATTCAGCCGGCCCAGCAAGCCCAGGCTGGATCGGGGCGCGGCGGTGCAGCGCCAAACCGTAACTGGCTCAGGGCATCAGAGCCCCGGAATACCGGGGATGCCGGGAAGGCCGGGTATGTGCGGCCCGCCGCCACCGTGGCCCCCGCCGATGCCCGGGAGCCCCGGACCCGGAATCTTTGGACCCGGAAGCTTTGGACCCGGGATCCCCGGTCCCGGAAGCCCAGGACCCGGAACCCGCGGCGCCGGTATCGGAGGCGCGGGCAGTGCCGGAGGTGGCGGAAGCGCCGGCGGGGGCGCGGGTACTGCCGGCGCGGGTGCGGGTGCCGCGGGTGCGGGCGCGGGTGCCGCGGGTGCGGGCGCTGGAGCGGCGGGGGCCGGTGCGGGCGCTTGCGGCGGGGGCGCCGGCGGCGGCGCTTTTTGGGTCGGCGCAACGACACTTTGCCCCAGGTTGGGCCGCTGGTTGACGTGCGGGCGGATGTCCAGTGCCAGTGCGATCGCCAGGGCGGCCACACCAACGACGAAGATCGTCAGCACGCCCAGAGCGACCAGGAACGGTTTGCGTTCGGGCCGGTCCTCGTCGCCGGCAAAGAAGGGTTCGCCGGGATCTGCGGCGAGTGCGTCCGCGGTATACGCGTTGGCGTCATGGTCGACGTCGGCACTGTATGCCAGAGGCTGGTCGGCGCCGGCCGGCTCCGTTGCGGCCAGACCGGCGGCCAGGGCCATTTCCGGGTCCACGACTCCGGTGCCGGGATCTTGGGCGTATGCCAGTGCGGCGGTGGACGACTCGAACAGCGGTGCGTGGGCCGACGCCAGTGCGGCCCCGCGAGCCAGTGCCGTGTCCGGATCGTCAGCTGCGCTGACCGCCAGCGTCGTCGCGGCATCCAACTCGGACTTGATCATTCCGATGTCGACGCCGGAGCCGACGACGAACAGTCCCTCCGGACCCAACTGGAGGCCGGCGGCGGTCCCGGTCATCGCGGTGAGCCGGGCGACTGCTTCGGTGTCGTCCTCAGGTAAGGGTTCTCGATGTACGTCGCCGACCGAACCATCAGCAGAATCGACGACGGCCAGCGTCGCGCAGTCCGGTTCGACGAACAGCAGGCCGGTGTGGGCATAGCCAAGGCTGGCGCCGACCGATTGGGCCAGCGCGGCCGCGGCCAGGAAGGCCGAGACCAGCATGACGTTTTCGACCCGGCGGGAGGCCAGCGCGTCGCGAAGCGCACTTGCCTCGATGGGATCGGTCCAGGTCACGCCCGTCGACGCCAGCCGATAACCGCCCTCGGTCGCGCTTTCCCGGGTGCCCAGGATGGCCGCGACCACTTGATCGGCCGCGCTTGGCGTCGGGGGACTCTGGGCGTCGCCGTCCGTGGCGATCGAGAAGTTGTCTTCCTCGACGGTGGCTCCCTGGCCGTTTTCGCCTTCGACCAGCACCATGCGGACGGTCGTCGGGGCCATCGACATGCCCAATACGATGTCCACAGCGCCTCCAAAGCAGTTTGCTGGCCGCTGAGGAGTCTGCGCGGGGAGCGATCCACCGCGCGCAGGCCCCCGGTGCTTCGACCCTACTCGGTCGGGCAACCGCGTGACTGGACCGCCGTCTTAGAGGTCCCTGGCCCGACGTCACGTGAGGCCGTGGATTGTAAAGTTCAGGCAGCAACCGTTGGGGACGCGGCGCAAAGCAAGCTTCATCGACCGCCGAGGATCTGATTGGCAATCACACTTAGAGCGGCGATTTGCGCGGCGCTCTCGGCTCTGCTTTTGGCAAGCTGCGGTCACGCGGTTTTGTCGGGCCGGGCTGTATCGATGCTCTACGACCCAGACCGCGTCGGTGGGTTAGCCGTGTCAGGTGGTCCCAGCGGTCCACGCGGCGTCCCACCGCCGGTCACCGATCGGGTTCACAACACCGACGGCGGCGATGACGACCGTCTCGCGCTGTTGGCGATCGACGACATCGAAGACTTTTGGCAACGTCATTACTCCGACTCGTTTTCACGGACGTTCAGCCCGGTGTCCACGCTGTTGTCGTACGACTCGAACGACCGGTTCGGCCCCGCGGTGTGTGGCAACGAGACCTACGGCAACACCAACGCGATGTACTGCCACCGCAAAGACACGCTGGCATGGGACCGCGGCAGCCTGATCCCCACGGCCCGGAAGTACTTCGGGGACATGGCCGTCAATGCGCTGCTCGCACACGAATACGGGCACGCCGTCCAGCGGATGGCAAAGTTGATCCACCACTGGACCCCGACCCTCGTCCGCGAGCAGCAGGCCGACTGCCTATCGGGCGTCTACCTCCGCTGGGTCGCCGGAGGTGAATCACCGCGTTTTCAGCTGAGCACGGGCGACGATCTCAGCCATATTCTGGCCGGGGCGATCGTCATACGTGATCCGATCTCGTCGCCGACCGAGGCGCCGTCAAATGGGGACCCCCATGGAACGGCCCTTGACCGCGTCACTGCCTTGCAGCGCGGTTTCGACAGCGGTGCAGAAGCGTGCGGTGAGATCGACAGTGACGAAATCCAACAGCGCCGCGGCGATCTTCCGAGTTCGTTGTTCGAGTCAGGGAGCCCGCAAAGCGACGTCGGGATCGACGACGACACCCTGTCGACGATGATGGAGCTGTTGGGAAAGATCTTCGCCCCGACCGACCCGCCGACGCTGTCGTCGGCCGGCACCAGTTGCAATCCCGGAAGCGGGACCGAAGCCGTCGTCTACTGTCCCTCGACCAATACGATCTCAGTCAATATGCCTGTGCTGCAACGGATGGGAGCGCCATCAGACGAATCGCAGCTGGGCTTGCCGCAAGGAGACAACACCGCCCTGTCTGTTTTCACGTCACGGTATGTGTTGGCGCTGCAGCGCGAGCGGAGACTGCCCTTGGATTCGGCCCTGGCGGGTATGCGCGCGGCCTGCCTGACCGGTGTTGCGCAGCGCAACATGGCCGAGCCGATCGCCCTGCCGTCGGGCAAAATGCTCGTGCTGGGCGCTGGCGACCTCGACGAAGCCATCTCAGGCCTGCTGACCAACGGGCTGGCCGCCAGCGATGTGAACGGCACTCCGGTGCCAGCCGGCTTCTCCCGCATTTTTGCGTTTCACTCCGGCTTGTTGAGTGGTGCCGGCCAGTGCTACCAGCGGTTCTCCTGATGGGTGTGGTTCTAGTGCCGTGTGTGTCGCGGGCCAGTTCGATAATGGTTGGTGGCGCAGGAGAAGAGGTGCAATGAGCGGTCCGCACGGGTCAGGCCCACCCGAACCTTTTCGTCCGCCGCCTGGGCGCCGGTGGCAGCAGCCGATGCCGCCGCCGCGTCGAGACGAAAGGCCAAGCGGCAGGCCGGAAGAGCGAACGGCACAGCGACCGATGCAGCCTCGACGCCCGGACGCACCGAAGTGGTATGAGGTAAACCCGCGCAGGCCGCCGGCGCAGAACTACCCGGTGCCGCCGCGGCCCGATCTCCGGCCCCGCCGGCCGCCCCCTCCTCCGCCCTATCGCCAACCGCCTCCCGGTTACCCGGCCGTACGCCCTGCTGGGCAACAGTCGCCGCCGGAACAGTCGAAACCCTTGCCAGGCACGCGTATTCGTACCGGCTGGCTTGGGCGGGGCGAGTACGCTGAGCGTCGCATGCTGATAGCAGCGGGCGTTGCGGTGGTGTGCCTTGCAGGGGTGGCGCTGATCCTGGGCGTGCGGCAGCTCGGGTCCTTCCACGCCAACGAACTCGATGTCAATAAGGCGCAGGTCGGTGTCCGGCAGGTCCTCACTGATCCCGTGTCCGGGTACGGGCGCAACAACGTCTCGACGGTCAGGTGCAACAACGGCCGCAACCCGGTTGTGCAGAAGGGCGGCACCTTCACGTGTGAGGTGCACATCAATGGAACCAAACACCACGTGACGGTGGTGTTCCGCGACGACAACGGAACCTACGAGGTTGACCGTCCCCGGTGAAATGGTGGCAGCACCCGGCTCACGACTGTTCCGCGATCTGCTTGTCGATGCGCTGCTGGTCGTCGCGGACGGCCCCGATCATCAGTGCCAGGGTCTTATCGTCCCAGTTGGGGTTGCCGATGTTTTCCAGGCTCCCGACAACGGTATCGAGGTGACAGACCAGCCGCTCTGCCAGGCTGACAGGCAGCCGCCCGTAATCGAAACGCCCCTTGCAATCGGATAGCGGGCGTCCCAACAACAGCGACATCTCACTGCCGACGTCGAGTCGGGCGGCGAAAAAGGTGTCGATCGAAACCATGACCCCGATGTGCGGTTCGCGTGGCGTGGCCAATGTGCTGCTCTCCAATCCGAGGCATGCCTGGTGGGTGCAGCCGTAGGGATGCCGGGCCACCAGAAGGCGAGTAACTGTCAGGTGGAGGACCGCTCGCTGGCATGTCGGTCCCTCCGTCTGTAACAGCGTCACCCCTGCTAGGCACCTCGACGCGAATAGAACCGCACTGTATTACACAGACGTCCAGTTGACTAGACGTAGCGGCCAACATATTGGACGGATCGCAAGAACGGGATTTCAACAACGACGGAAGATCGCGCATAAGGCGCGCTTCTACCAGCGCATATGCACTCAAGAAGTTGGCGGTGGCGGAGGGATTTGAACCCTCGGACGGGGGTTACCCGTCACACGCTTTCGAGGCGTGCTCCTTAGGCCGCTCGGACACGCCACCGCCGGACAGCCTACCGAACCGACGCCCGCTCACCCCAATCGCTGGCGGGCGAAGAAGTCCTCCAGTAGCGCTGCGCAGTCATCGGCCAGCACCCCGCCCCGCACGGCGGGCCGGTGATTGAGCCGTCGGTCGCGCACCACGTCCCACAGCGAACCGACGGCACCGGTCTTGGGCTCCCACGCCCCGAAGATCAGTCGCGCGACTCGGGCCATCACCAGCGCACCCGCGCACATCGTGCACGGCTCGACGGTGACCGCCAGGGTGACGCCCTCCAGCCGCCAGCCGTCACCCAGCACCTCGGCGGCCGCCCGCATCGCCAGAATCTCCGCATGCGCGGTCGGATCACCGAGCACTTCGCGGGCGTTCACCGCACGGGCCAACTCGGTGCCGTCGGCGCCGACCACCACCGCGCCCACTGGGACGTCACGCGGGCCCGCAGTAGCGGCAACCGCCAGCGCGGCGCGGATCAGGTCTTCGTCGCCGGTCACCGACCGAGTTTGATGGCGGCGACCCGCAGCGCCCGGCTGCGCCGCGCTTGCGATCACCGACCGAGACGGTCGAGCACCGTCGACAGCTGCTCGGCGAAGCCCATCTCCCGGGCGATGCGTCCCAGTTGCTCGTCGGCGTACAGGTCGGTCTCGTCGAGAATGATGCTGAGCACCGCCTCGGGCAGCCCGACGTCGGACAGCAAGCCCAGGTCGCCCTCTTCGAACGGGTCGGCGTCTTCGAGGTCCTCCGGCTCGATGTCGGCATCCAGCTTGTCGAGCACTTCGGCGGCGATGTCGTAGTCGAGGGCCGCAGTGGCATCCGAAAGAAACAGCCGGGTTCCCGACGGCCCGGGACGTACGATGACGAAGAACTCGTCATCGACATCGAGAAGCCCGAAAACAGCTCCGGCGCTGCGTAACTCGCGCAGTTCGGTCTCGGCTTCAGCCAAACTCGTCAGGGCTTTGCGCCGCATTGGAGCGCAGCGCCACTGACCGTCTTCGCGCACCACGGCAACACCGAAGCCATCCGGCGTATCTGCCTGCGCGGAAGCCCGCTGCGGTCCCATGCGCGCAACGCTAGTCGGTGGTCAGCCCCTTGACCAGCCGATCGGCCGTTGCTTGACCGACCGTCGGACGCCGCTGTTCTGACGGATATGCCAACCTTGGAAGGTGGCAAAGACACCGGTGTGCGTGCTGGGGCTGGGACTGATCGGCGGCTCGATCATGCGCGCCGCGGCGGCGGCGAACCGCGAGGTCTTCGGTTACAACCGGTCGGTGGAAGGGGTGCAGGCGGCTCGGTTCGACGGCTTTGATGCGACCACCGAACTCACCGAAGTGCTGACCCGCGCCGCCGCCGTCGGCGCGCTGGTCGTGCTGGCCGTCCCGATGCCAGCAATCCCGTCCTTGCTGACCTACATCCGCGAATTGGCGCCGGACTGCCCGCTGACTGATGTCACCAGCGTCAAAAGTGCGGTGCTCGAAGAGGTCACCGCCGCTGGCCTGCAGGCGCGTTTTGTCGGTGGTCATCCGATGACGGGCACCGCACATTCGGGCTGGACCGCCGGCCACGTCCGGTTGTTCACCGGCGCTCCGTGGGTCGTCAGCGTCGACGACCACGTCGACCCTGCGGTGTGGACCATGGTGATGACGCTGGCGCTGGACTGCGGTTCGGTGGTGGTCCCGGCCAGGTCCGACGAGCACGACGCCGCCGCGGCGGCGATTTCCCATCTGCCGCATTTGCTGGCCGAGGCGCTGGCTGCCACCGCCGCCGAGATTCCACTGGCGTTCGCGCTGGCGGCAGGGTCGTTCCGCGACGGCACCCGGGTGGCGGTCACCGCGCCCGATCTGGTGCGGGCCATGTGTGAAGCCAATGCCGACCAGGTGCTGCCAGCCGTCGACCGGTTCATGGAACTGCTCACGAGTGCCCGTGAGTCTCTGGCGCACAACAACTCTGTGGCCGAACTCGTCGAAACCGGACACGCTGCCCGCACCCGTTACGACAGTTTTTCCCGGCCGGAGATCGTCACTGTCTTCGTCGGCGCGGAGAACTGGCGTGCCGAGCTGGCCGCCGCCGGCCGGGCCGGCGGGGTGATCAGATCCGCTCTGCCAAGCCTGGATAGTCCACGATGAAGCCGTCGGCGTCGACGGTGACGGTGACGTCCGACACTGGCGAGTGCACCTTGATGCTGCCTGGGCTTGCCGAGCCGGCACTGCTGTAGCTGACGACGGCCGACGTGAGCGACATCTCGGGCAAGCTCACGTAAATGACCGGCACCGTCACCGAGCCGGGCCGTTCGTGTAGCCCCCGGCGGCGGATCGGCAACGTGTTGAAAAACGGGCTGAAGACCACGTCGATGTCCAGCGCCCCGTCGAACGCTGCACGCGACTCGCCGCGCTGGTCGGTCACCAGCCACATGTTCTCCTCGTCGCGGGCGATGGAGAGCTGGCGTTCCCGCTCGGCCAATGTCACTGTCAACCCCAACCGCTTGGTGGCGCCGAGCTCGTCGGTCTGCAGGTCGTAGTAGGCGCCGAACGCCGGATGATTGTCGGCGGCGGCAGCCACGATGCGGCCATTGGCCTTGATTCGGTTGCCGGACAACTGTACTCGCGCTGATTCCATGCGGGCGGCGTCGTGGGCGCGCCATGTCAAGATCGCCGGCCAAGCGCTCGGCGTCGTATCCGATGGGGCTGGACTCACCGGTACACCGTAGGCGACGGCCAGCCGGGTATTGCAGCCTGGTCAACCTTGCTCAAGCTGGCGCAAGTGCCACGCCGCGTTGATCGCTGCTCGCGGACAGGTTTTCCGGATGTGGTTTTGTTCGGCACCCAAAAGGGCAAGATGGCAGTATGAGCAGCGATCCACCAGTGTCGCCCGATCAGCCGTCCCCGGTGCCCGCACCGCAGCCCGAAGCCGCCACCGAACGGCCGGATTCGTCGGTGATGTTCACTCGCGCCGGCGCCATCTGGTCGGCGCTGACCGTCGGGTTCCTGATTCTCATCGTGCTGCTGATCTTCATCACCCAGAACACCGATTCAGCACAGTTTCAGTTTCTCGGCTGGCACTGGAGTCTGCCGCTGGGTGTCGCCATCCTGTTGGCCGCAGTGTGCGGTGGTCTGATTACCGTGCTGGCCGGTACCGCGCGGATCTACCAGTTGCGCCGCGCGGCAAAGAAGCACGCGAGCGGGCGCTGACCGGACTACAGCCGTTGGTTGCGGGGCAACAGGTCCCACACATGCTCGGTGCCGTTGACTGCGGCAACGGTGGCCTGCCCGGATCGGGAGAACAGCAGCCGGGTCACCGACGCGTAGTCGATCGGAAACGACAGCAGCCGCTGGGTGCCCAGGATCTCGTGTAGCAGCACGTTGATCACGCCGCCGTGGCTGAACACCGCCACAGTGTCGTCCGGGTCGCCGGTGGTAACCACGTCCTCGACGGCGGCACCGACCCGAGCACGAAACCCGGCCTCGTCGACCGAGCTCGGCAGATGCCCCTGCGCCATCCGGGCCCACTCCTGCGGATTCTCCGCACGGATCTGCTCGATGGGGATGTAGACGGGCAAGTCGCGGTCGTACTCGGCGAATCGCTCGTCGACCTCGACGGTCAGGGCGCGGGCCGCTGCGACGGGCTCCGCGGTTTGGATGGCGCGACGCTGCGGGCTGCTGACTATCCGAGAGATCGGGAACCTCGCCAACGCCTCGGGCAGGCGGGCGGCCTGCGCCACGCCGTCATCGGACAAGTCCGGGTCAGAGCCCTGGCCCGGCTCACTACGAAGTGGCAAGGCATGCCGGACCAGCAGTAATTGCATCTGTCCAGCCTCGCACGTCACCCGCGGTAACCGGCAGGCAGCCAGAGAATGTTATTCTCCGGACAGAGAGTGAGGTGTGCGGATGGGGCCGGCCAGTGGCGAGTTGCTCGACGCGGACGTTCTGGGCCGTTGGCTGGACGCCAACGGTGCGCCGGGCAGCGGCGAGAAGCCGGCGCTGGAGCGGTTGTCCGGTGGCTCCCAAAACACGATTTATCTGATTGCGCGTGGGCAAGAGCGCATGGTGCTGCGCATGCCCGGCCCGCGAGCCGACGCTGCCCGGATCGACGGCCTGCTGCGCGAGATCCGGCTGGTGCGGGCGCTGTCCGGCACCGATGTGCCACATGCCGAGTTGATCGCCGCCGACGATGCCGGCGATCAGCTCGGCATGCCCTTTTACGTCATGCGCGCGATCGACGGGTGGAGCCCAATGGACGGCGGCTGGCCGACGCCGTTCGATACCGACTTGTCTGCGCGGCGGGGCCTAGCGCTTGAACTCGTCGACGGCGCCGCGAAACTCGGCCGGGTGGACTGGCGCGCGCAGGGGCTGGAGGGCTTCGGCCGTCCGGATGGATTTCACGAGCGGCAGGTCGACCGTTGGCTGGCCTTTCTGGAGGCCTACCGGGTGCGCGACCTTCCCGGCCTGGACGAGGCTGCTGACTGGTTGCGTCGCCACCGGCCCGCGCAGTACACCCCGGGCATCATGCACGGCGACTACCAATTCGCCAACGTGATGTTCGCTCACGGCACCCCGGCCCGCCTGGCCGCGATCGTCGATTGGGAAATGACCACGGTCGGCGACCCGCTGCTGGATCTGGCTTGGTGTCTGCTGGGCTATGACGGCGAACATCCGCGCACCGACGGCTTCTATCTGGATATGGCCGGCATGCCGACCCGCAGCGAACTGCTCGAGCACTACGAAAACGTCAGCGGACTCTCGACGCAGAACATCGACTACTACCTGGTGCTGGCCAACTGGAAGCTCGGCATCGTGCTGGAAAAGACCTACGCTGCTTCGGTGAAGTCCGACAAGGTCGATCCGAAGGTGGGCGCGGCGATGGGCGCGATGGTCCCGCAGTTGATCGCCACCGCCGCAGAGCTGTCCCGGTCGCTATCGGCGAAGGGTTGACATGGGTTACGCCGACCAGCTTTTCGACCTGTCCGGCCAGGTGGTCTTGATCACCGGTGGCAGTCGGGGCCTGGGGCGTGAGATGGCCTTCGCCGTCGCCCGCTGCGGCGCCGACGTGGTGATCGCCAGCCGCAACATCGACAACTGCGTGGCCACCGCCGCGGCGATCGAAGACGAAACCGGCCGCACGGCAATGCCATACCAGGTGCATGTCGGGCGGTGGGATCAGCTCGACGGACTCGTCGATGCGGTCTACCACCGGTTCGGCAAGGTGGACACTCTGATCAACAACGCGGGCATGTCGCCGACGTACGACAAGCTCACCGACGTCACCGAGAAGCTGTTCGACGCGGTGGTCAACCTCAACCTCAAGGGCCCGTTCCGGTTGTCGGCGTTGGTGGGCGAGCGCATGGTCGCCGCCGGTCGGGGTTCGATCATCAACGTCAGCACCGCCGGCTCACTGCGCCCGACCCCCGACATCGTCCCGTACGCCGCGGCCAAGGCCGGTCTCAACGCGATGACCGAGGCGCTGGCCAAGGCGTTCGGGCCAGCGGTGCGGGTCAACACACTGATGGCCGGCCCGTTTTTGACCGATGTCAGCAAGGCGTGGAATCTGGAGCAGGCGACGCAGAACCCATTTTCACACCTGTCGTTGCAGCGCGCCGGCGACCCAGCCGAAATCGTCGGTGCCGCATTATTTCTGGCCTCTGACGCGTCCAGCTTTACCACTGGCTCGATTCTGCGGGCCGACGGCGGCATCCCCTGAGCGGCGATCGCAAGCGCGGCGGCGCCGGGCGCAGCGGGTCGCCGCCAACGAATCGAGGAGGTTTCGACATGGCATGGGATTTCTCCACGGAGCCGGAGTTCGAGAAGAAACTCGACTGGATCCGCGAATTCGTCCGCGAGGAAGTCGAACCGCTTGAGGTGCTCTTTCCGGGCTGCGAGTTCCTGCCGCTGACCGACGAGCGTCGCCGCATCGTCGACCCGCTCAAACAGCAGGTGCGCGACCAGGGGCTGTGGGCGCCGCACCTGGGGCCCGAACTCGGCGGGCAGGGCTTCGGCGCGGTCAAGCTGACGCTGATCAACGAGATCCTGGGCCGAAGCCCGTGGGCGCCGATCGTCTTCGGAACCCAGGCGCCCGACACCGGCAACGCCGAGATCATCGCCCGGTTCGGCACGCAGGACCAAAAGGATCGCTACCTTGCCGGCTTGCTGTCGGGCGAAATCTTCTCCTGCTTCTCGATGACCGAGCCGCAGGGTGGCGCCGACCCGAGGGTGTTCACCACTCGCGCCGTTCGCGACGGCGACAATTGGGTGATCACCGGACGAAAGTACTTCTCCTCCAATGCCTCTGTCGCGTCGTTCTTCATCGTGGTCGCAATCACCAACTCCGACGTGGCGGTGCATCACGGGGCTTCGACGTTCCTGATCCCGGCCGACACTCCCGGCCTCAAGGTCGAGGCGAACCACCACCTGGTCGGCGCCGACCCGCACGAGCCCGGCCATTCGCTGGTGCACTACGACGACGTGCGGGTGCCGGCCTCCGCGCTGCTCGGTGAGCCCGGCCAGGGCTTCCTGATCTTGCAGACCCGGCTGGCCGGCGGCCGACTACATCACGCGATGCGCTCGATCGGCATGGCGCAGCGGGCCGTCGAGATGATGGCCCGGCGGGCGAAAAGCCGCTTCACTCAGGGGACTTTGCTGGCCGACAAGCAGTTGGTGCAGGAGTTCGTCGCCGACTCCTACACCGAGCTAACGCCATTCCGGCTGACCGTGCTGCATGCCGCATGGCTGATCGACAGCGGTGACGAGCACGGTGCTCGTGCCGAAATTGCCACGTGCAAGATCCTGGCGTCTCAGGTGCTGAAATCGATTGCGCTGCGGGCTATTCAGGTACACGGTGCGCTCGGCCTGACCGATCAACTGCCGCTGGTCAACGTCCTGCTCGGCGGTATCGCACTCGGTCTGGCCGACGGACCGACCGAAGCCCACAAGGTCAACCTGGCCCGGATGCTGCTCAAGGGCGTCGAGGCCGAGAGCGCGGAGTGGCCCAGCGAGATGCTGGACGTTCGTCGCGAGGCCCTGCGCGCCAAATATGGTGCTCTCGTTGACCAGTAGGGTGATCGCGGCCGTCGAGCGTGCACTCGATGATCGACAGCGTGAGGCCACCGAGGAGGTGGAACGGATCTTGGCGGCCGCAGTGCGCGTGATGGAACGGGCCGCGCCCGAGCCGCCGCGGGTCAGCGACATCGTGGCCGAAGCCGGGTCGTCAAACAAGGCGTTCTACCGATACTTCGCCGGCAAGGACGACCTCATCCTGGCGGTCATGGAGCGCGGCGTGGCGATCGTCGTTTCCTACCTTGCGCATCAAATGGCCAAGGCGCCGTCTCCCGACGGCAAGGTCGCACGCTGGATCGAGGGTGCACTAGCCCAGGTCACCGATCCGCACCTGATCAGCATGAGCCGGGCGGCCGCCGGGCAGCTGTCTGCCGGCGGCAATGTCACCGAGGAGATCATGCGGCCGATGCGTGATCTGCTGACCGAACCGGTTGCAGCGTTGGGCAGCATAGACGTTCAGCGCGACGCCGACGCAGTGTTCTACTGCACCGCGACGACCATGCGCCGCTATCTGGATTCGGCCCAGCGGCCCGGCGCCGACGACGTCGCGCATTTGGTGCGGTTTTGTCTACGCGGGCTGGGCGTCTGATGCGGGCGGTCGTCTGTCGTCGATACGGCCAGCCGGAAGATCTGGTCCTCGAGGAGGTTGCCGACCCAACGCCGGGGCCGGGCGAGTTGGTGGTGCGGGTGCGGGCCGCAGCGGTCAACTTTCCCGATGTGCTGCTGATCGACGGCAAGTACCAGGTTCAGATTCCGGTGCCGTTCACACCCGGTAGTGAGCTGGCCGGCGACGTGCTCGCCGTCGGCGAGGGTGTCAGCCTGGCACCCGGCGACCGGGCGGCCGGTACGACATTCGTAGGTGCCTTCGCCGAGCAGGCGCTGCTTCGAGCCGAGTCGGTGTCGCCGATACCCGACGGTGCCGACTATGCCGCCGCCGCGGCATTCGGCGTCACTTATCGCACCGCCTATCACGCGCTACGCTCGGTTGCCGCAGTGGCGGAGGGGGATTGGGTTGTCGTGCTCGGCGCCGCCGGCGGTGTCGGCTCGGCCGCCCTCGACGTGGCGGTCGCCATGAACGCAAGGGTACTGGCCGCGGCGTCGACGCCGGAAAAGCTCGAATTGTGCTGGCAGCGCGGGGCCGAGGCGACAGTCGACTACGAGCGCGAGGATCTGAAGACCCGGATCCGCGAAGTCACCGAGGGCGGCGCCCGGGTCGTCATCGACCCGGTTGGCGGGGCGTACGCCGAGCCGGCGCTGCGAGGTCTGGCCCGCGGCGGGGTTTTCGTCACGCTCGGCTATGCCGCCGGAGCGATTCCGGCCATCCCGCTCAACCTCGTTCTGCTCAAAGGGATCACGATCCGCGGCATGGAGATCCGCACGTTTATCGCCGATCACCCCGAGGAGGCGGTGCGCGACATGCGGGAACTGGAGCAGATGTTCGCCGACGGGCGCGCCCGGCCTTACATCGGGGCACGTTTTGCGCTGGCCGACACGGCCGCGGCGTTACGGCACGTCGCTGAGCGCAAGGCGATCGGCAAGGTGGTCATCGACGTCGACTAACCGGCATCGAGATTGCATTCAGGGTCGTGGAATTCGGATTGGCACAGCCCTGGACGCAATCTGAACGACGAGGCTAGGGCGTGACGATGTCGAATGCCGGGTTGGGTTGGTCAAGGGCAGCCAGAAATGCCTGCAGCGCCTGCTGATCTCCGGAGACCTCCAGGCCGGGCGAGGTGAAATCGCCTGCGACGACCGCCAGTAACCGCGCTTTGGTTTCCAGCTGCACCGTCACATCGGCCGTCGCGGCGTCGGCGGAAGCCTTGCGGTGCACCAACACACCGTTGCGCAGTGTCAGCCGATAGTTGGTGTCCAAGTCGGCAAAGGAGACATCCAAAGCGACACCGAGTTCCCACGCCCGGGGACCGTTTACGCTGATCGCCAGCACGTCGAAGATCTGTTCCGGGGAAAGCTGGGCAAGCACGGCGGGCGAGCTGACCTGGCCGGCCGTGCCGAAATTGCCGTCTCGCAACTCCGTGGCACCGCACAGGAAGAAGTTCCGCCAGGTCGCGTTCTCGGCGCCGTAGGCCAGCTGCTCGAGAGTGTCGGCATAGAGCGCGCGGGCGGCGGCATGCGTGCTGTCGGCGAACACCGCATGGTCGAGCAACGTTGCCGCCCAGCGGAGGTCGTTGGCATCGAAGGCCTGCTGGGCCAGCGATACCACTCGGTCGATCCCGCCCATTGCGTCGACGTAGCGGGTGGCCAGCGCCTCGGGAGGATGCGGCCACAGCCGACCGGGGTTGCCGTCGAACCAGCCCATGTAGCGCTGGTAAATCGCCTTGACGTTGTGGCTGACCGACCCGTAGTAGCCGTGGGTGTGCCACGCATTCTCCAGCGCCGGGGGCAATTCCAGTATCTCCGCGATTTCGGTACCGGTGTGGCCCTGATTGAGTAGCCGCAACGTCTGGTCGTGCAGATACGCGTACACGTCCCGTTGCAGTGACAAAAACTCCAGAATTCGATCGCGTCCCCAGGTCGGCCAATGGTGAGACGCGAATACGACATCGGTACGGTCGGCGAAGGTGTCGATCGCCTCGGTGAGATATCCGGCCCAGGCGCGCGGATCGCGTACCAACGCGCCGCGCAGCGTCAGTAAGTTGTGCAGATTGTGAGTAGCGTTCTCGGCCATACACAAGGCCTTGAATGATGGAAAGTAGAAGTGCATCTCGGCGGGGGCTTCGCTGCCTGGGGCCATTTGGAACTCGATCTGCACCCCGTCGATGACATGCGACTCACCGGTCGACTGGATGTCGATCGTCGGGAGAATCAGAGCAACCTCGCCAGTGGACGGCGCTTGCCCGAGACCACAACCCACGTGGCCCTGCGGCCCTGGGGCCAACGGCGTGCCATACATGTAAGTGGCTCGCCGCAGCATCGCCGTTCCGGCGTAGACGTTTTCCTGCACGGCGTGCTCGGTGAACCCAGCCGGAGCCAGCACGGTCACCTTTCCGTCGTCCACCTCCGCCTGCGAGGTGACGCCTAACACGCCGCCGAAGTGATCGACGTGGCTGTGGGTGTAGATCACCGCGACCACTGGGCGGTCACCACGATGGTTGCGGTACAACGTCAATGCCGCGGCCGCGACTTCGGTGCACACCAACGGGTCGATGACGATGACGCCGGTGTCGCCCTCGACAAAGCTGATATTGGAAATGTCGAGGCCGCGAACCTGGTAGATGCCCGGGACCACCTCGTAGAGGCCTTGTTTGGCGGTCAGCGCGGCCTGCCGCCACAGGCTGGGGTGCACCGATGCCGGGGCGTCGCCGGTGAGAAACGAGTAAGCATCGTTGTCCCACACAACGCGGCCGTCAGCGGCCGTGACGACGCAAGGCGTCAACGCCGCAATAAATCCCCGGTCGGCATCGACGAAATCCCTTGTGTCGTCAAAAGGTAGTGCTGGGGTCGGAGGCTTCTGTTTCATGGATATGACGCTGCCACTAATCCGCCGCGCTCGCAGGATTACTTCGTATTCAGCGAGTTCGCAGCCAGTTCTCGGAAAATTCGATTTCTGCCAATTTCACTATGCCAGCCGATTCACCCCGCATACTTCCAGGACGATCCGTACCTGTCGACGGGTCTTTCACGATGACAAAGGAGTACAGGTGAACCGGTCAGTGACAATCGCTGCAGCAGCGTCGGCGATCGTAATCGTAGGTCTCTCAGGCTGTTCAAGTAACAAGTCGACGACGGGCGGTACCGAATCCTCGTCGCAGGGATCCAGCGCGTCGGCGCAGAGCTCGGCCGGCGCGTCGACCACGAAAGTCACCATTGACGGCAAGGACCAGAACGTTCAAGGCACGACGGTGTGCAGCACCGCCGGCGGCAACGTCAACATTGCCATCGGTGGGCAAGCGACCGGCATCGCCACGGTTCTCACTGATGCCAACCCACCCGAGGTGAAGTCGGTGGCTCTGGGCAATGTCAACGGCGTAACCCTCGGCTACACGCCCGGCGCGGGGCAGGGCAACGCGACGGCCAGCAAGGACGGCAACACCTACAAGATCAGCGGGACGGCGACCGGGATCGACATGGCCAACCCGATGCAGCCGGTGAACAAGGCGTTTGAGATCGATGTGACCTGTTCCTGACCTAACCAAGCAGACCGAAATTATTTTCCGGCAAGGTCGTAGACTGTGCTGTCGCCGACCTTCCGCGGGGTGTAATGCGTTTTCACCCAGGCCGTGATTTGTGCTGCGGCGCTGGAGGCGTCGCGGTGGCGATGCGGGCGGCCGACGCCAGGGGGGTTGTCATCCTCGATGAAGTAGCGGACTTGGTGGGCGCCAACATAGTGCTGGAACTGGGTGAGCGTCGGCGAGTTGTCCCCACCGCTGAAGCCGCCGATCGCCATCACCGACGTGCCGGTGCGTAGTTCCAGGCGACCGGCGGTGTGCGAACCGACCGTTGCGGCGGCCCAGCGGTTGCCAGTCGCGATCAGCATCGCGTTCAGTGCGGCGTTGTCGGGGTGTGGTTGGCGGCCATCGCCGCGTCCGGGCGGTCCGAAGTCTCGGTCAGGCCGCGGAGGCCCGGACGTCGGGACTCCGCCGCCGTGGTTGGCGAGGTCGGTTTCGAGGGTGTAGGCGGCGGTGCCCGCCAGCCCGAACATCAGTCCTGCTGCCGCCAGCGCCGCGGTGTAGCGCCCGAGGTGGTGTCCGGCGAAAATCAGCACCGATGCCACCACCACCGAACCGGCCAGCACCACGCAGCGCAGCCAGGGCACCCACTCCGGAGTGCGGTCGAGCAAGACGAAACTCCATCCGCCCGTGACCGCGGCCATCGCAGCCAACGTGGCCCGTGCGGTGGCAGACCACCTGCGCTGCCATAGTTCTCGCAGAGCGATGCTCACCACCGCGGCGACCGCCGGGGCCAGCGCCACCGTGTAGTAGGGGTGCATGATGCCGCGCATGACGCTGAACACGCCGCCGGTGACCAGCAGCCACCCGCCCCACAGCAGCAGACCGGCACGGGTCCGGTCGGTTCGTGGCGCGGTCCGGAGCAACCACAGGGCGGCGGCCAACCCGATGAGTGCCGCGGGCAGCAGCCAGGAAATCTCGGTGCCCAAAGACTGCCCGAACATTCGGGTAGCTCCTGCGGCACCGCCGAACATCGGCGACCCTCCAGGGCCGCCACCGCCGGGCCCGCCGCCGTGGCCGCCCACCGGGTTGCCGTCGCCGCCGAGCACCCGGCCCACGCCGTTGTAACCAAGGGCCAGCTGCAGCAGGCTGTTGTCGGTGGAACCGCCGATGTAGGGCCGAGAACCCTTGGGCCATAGGCTAACCAGGGCGAGGAACCAGCCGCTCGCGGCGATCATGCTGACTACACCGATCAGCACGGTGCGTAGCCTGTACCAGCCGCTGCCCGATGCTGCCACCAAGATCACTAACGCCAACGCCGGGGCCACCAGCAACGCCTGCAGCAGCTTCGTCAAGAACGCGAAACCGAGCGCGACACCGCCCAGTGCGACCCACCGATTCGGTGATCCCTCAAGGGCGCGTACGACGCAGTACCCGGCGGCAACCAGCAGCAGGACCAGCAGCGCGTCGGGGTTGTTGAACCGAAACATCAAGGCCGCCACCGGTGTCAGGGCCAGCGCCGCACCGGCGAGCAGACCGGCACCCGCACCGCTGGTCCGGCGCACCGTGCCGTACAGCAGGGCTACCGAGACGACCCCCATCAGCGCCTCAGGTGCCAGCATCGACCAGCTGTTGAAGCCGAACAACCGGCCGGACAGTCCCATCACCCACATCGCTGCGGGAGGCTTGTCGACGGTGATGGCATTGCCGGGATCCAGTGAGCCGAACAGCAGCGCCTTCCAGCTTTGCGTGCCGGCCTGCACGGCGGCGGCGTAGAACTCGTTGGCATAGCCGGCGGCGCCCAGGCCCCACAGATACAGACCGGTCGTCGTGGCCAACAGCGCCCACAACGCATGGCGTTCCCACCGCGGTCGGCGTGAAGCAGATGGCTGCGAAATCATGCTCGGTGCAACGTCGTCCACGACTGTCATGGCAGACTCTCCATGTTTGTGCGCCGGGGGTGGAAGACCCAGCCGCGCAGCAGCACAAAACGCAGCACAGTCGCCGCCAGATTGGCCAGTATCACGACGGACAACTCCAGCACGCGTGGCGGATCGGTGACACCATGCAGCACGGCCAGTGACGTACTGGTGAGTGCCAATCCGACGCCGAACACTACTAGCCCCTGGGCTTGATGCCTGGCTACACCGGCGCGACCCCGCACGCCGAACGTGAACCGGCGGTTCGCCGCGGTGTTGCCTACCGCCGTTACCAGCAGCGCGATCAGGTTCGCGGGCTGTGGGCCCAGATGGTGCAGCACTATGAACAATGCCAGGTAGGCCAGTGTGCTGCAGAGCCCGATGGTGGCGAAGTGCACGCTTTGACCCAACAGCGATCGCGGTGCACCGGCTCGACATCCGAATTCCGCGCCGATCACCTGAACCGGGATCTGCCCGCCCGCAAAGCCTTTGAGCAGCCGGGCGATACCCTTGAGGTCGGCCAGCGCGGTGGAGATGATGTCGACACGGCTGTCGGGATCGTCGACCCAATCCACCGGTACCTCATGGATGCGCAGTCCGCTTCGCTCGGCGAGCACCAGCAATTCGGTATCGAAGAACCAACCGGTATCTGCCACATGCGGCAGCAGTTGCTGCGCGACGTCTGATCGGATCGCCTTGAATCCGCACTGGGCATCGCTGAACCGCGCCGCCAGCGTGGACCGCAAAATCAGGTTGTAGCAGCGCGAGATTATTTCACGCTTCATGCCGCGCACCACCCGCGAACCGCGGCCGAGCCGGGTCCCGATGGCCAGGTCGGAATGCCCGGAAATCAGTGGTGCTACCAACGGCGCCAGCGCAGCCAAGTCGGTCGACAAATCGACATCCATGTATGCCAGCACCCCGGCATCGGATTGCGACCACACCGCATGTAGGGCGCGACCGCGGCCCTGCTGTTCCAGCCGGACCGCTCGCACTTCGGTGATCTGGTCAGCCAGCGCTTCGGCGATGACCGGGGTGGCGTCCGCACTGGCGTTGTCGGCGATGGTGATTCGGAACGTGAACGGCAACTCCTCGGACAGGTAGCGGTGCAGACGGTGGACCGAATCAGCGAGCGCGGCTTGCTCGTTGTACACCGGAACCACGACGTCGAGCACCGGGGCGCCGCGTTGGGCGGCGATCAGCGCGGCGTTGGCGCGCACGGTGAAGCCGGTACCGGCCATGTCGAATGTCGCTGCGACCGTCATACGACGATCTTGTTGGCCGGATGTGGGGCTCCAATTGGCGCTTGCTATGGGTCAGCTGTGAAAGGAAGGCGCACAGTGAATTCCGTGTGGCCGGGCGCGCTTTGCACGGCGATCGTACCGTGGTGCGCCCGGATCACCGCCGACACGATCGCCAGGCCCAGGCCGGTGCTGCCGCCCTTGCGGGAACGCGAGGTGTCGCCGCGCGCGAACCGCTCGAACACCTCGGACTGCAGCTGCTCCGGAATGCCCGGGCCGTTGTCGATGACCTTGAGCACAGCGTGTGTGGAGTCGGCGGCCAATTGGGTTGTCACCACGGTGCCCGGTCCGGTATGCACGCGCGCGTTGGTGAGCAGGTTGCCCAGGACCTGCTGCAGCCGTGCGGCGTCGCCGCCCACGATCACCGGCTCGGCGGGCAGGTCGAGCTTCCACTGATGATCCGGGCTGGCGACGTGCGCATCGCTGACCGCATCGACCGCCAGCCTGGACAGATCCACCGGTTCGCGTTCCAGCGGCCGACCGGAGTCCAGCCGGGCCAACAGCAGCAGGTCTTCCACTAAGCAGGTCATCCGCTCAGTTTCGGATTCCACCCGGCTCAAGGCATGCGCCACCACATCGCTGTCACCCTCGCTTGGTCGCATGCGTTGCGCCAGTTCGGCATAGCCGCGGATCGCCGCCAGCGGGGTACGCAGCTCATGGCTTGCGTCTGCGACGAACTGGCGCACTCGAGTTTCGCTGGCCTGCCGTGTCGAGAGCGCGGTGGCAATATGGTCGAGCATCCGGTTGACCGCCAACCCGAGCCGTCCGACTTCGGTGTGCGGGTTGGCGTCTGGTTCGGGCACCCGCACCGGCAGCGCCACCTCACCGCGGCCCAGCGGCAGGTTGACCACTTGCCCGGCGGTTTGTGCGACTCGGGTCAGCGGCGCCAGGGCGCGCCGGATGATCATCACGCCGGCGGTGGTCGCGGCGGCGACCGCAACGACGGTGACGACCCCGAAGATCAACAGCACCTGAATCAGGGTGTTGTCGACGGTGGTCAGGGGCAAGCCGGTAATGATGACATTGCCACCGCGCCGGGCGTGGGCGGCGACAACCCGGTAGCGCCCCAGACCGTCGAGATCACGCGTCACCGGCCGGCGGTCGGTGGCGACATCGCGCAGCTGGGCCTTGGCGGCGTCCGTCAAATTTCCCCGCTCGCCCTGACCGGTGAGATAGCCGGCGTCGACCGTGGCACCGTCATCGAGAACCGCCGCCACGATGCCGACGGGCTGACCCGGCGCGTCGAGGAACAGCGGGCCCGGGCCCGGGCGGTGGATCGGGCGGTGGTAGTGGCGCCAGGGCAGCGGCGGCGGCGGTGGCGCGCCGTAGATGTCCGCCGAGCGGTGCGCGACCTTGCGCAGTTCTTGGTCGACCTGGCCGACCAGATACTGGTGCAACGCGAGCTCGGTCACCGCGCCGATCCCGACGCACGCGATAGCCAGCACGATGACCTGGCCGACCAACAACCGAACCTGGAGTGACCAGGTTCGCCGAGCGCTAGCCGGCCGGCTTGAGGACATAGCCCGCGCCACGCAGCGTGTGGATCATGGGCTCGCGCCCGTTGTCGACCTTCTTGCGCAGGTAGGAGATGTAGAGTTCGACGATGTTGGACCGGCCGCCGAAGTCGTAGCTCCATACCCGGTCCAGAATCTGCGCCTTGCTCAATACCCGCTTGGCATTGCGCATCATGAACCGCAGCAACTCGAACTCGGTGGACGTCAACGAGATCGGTTGGCCCGCTCGCGTCACCTCGTGGCTGTCTTCGTCGAGAACCAGGTCGCCGACCACGAGCCGGGCACCGCTGTCGACCGTCGTCACCCCGGTGCGGCGCAACAGCGCGCGCAGTCTCAGCACCACCTCTTCCAGGCTGAAGGGTTTGGTGACGTAATCGTCGCCGCCGGCAGTCAGCCCGGCGATGCGGTCCTCCACCGCGTCCTTGGCGGTAAGCAGCAGCACCGGAAGTTGCGGATTGTGTTCGCGCAGTTTGCGTAAAACGTCGAGCCCGCTCATGTCCGGCAGCATGATGTCGAGGACGACGACGTCTGGACGCTGTGCGCGGGCCGCCGCCAGCGCCGACGCCCCGTCACCGGCAGTGGCGATGTTCCACCCTTCATAACGCAGGGCCATCGACACCATTTCGGCCAGCACGGCCTCGTCGTCAACCACCAGCACACTGATCGGGTTGCCGTCGGCGCGGCGCATCACGACACGCTCGGCCGGCGCCGGGGGTTGGTCCACAACACCTAAGTATGCGCGCGGGCATGAGCCATTACTGTGGCAAGCCTATGCGCGAGCTGTGAGCCCGGCGGCGGGGTTAATACCAGTATCGGCGGCCACCGACCGGCCGGCCGACGCTGCCCAGGATCCAGAAAATCGCGCCGACTACCAGCAAGATGATGCCGATCGTCGTCAAAATCGAGATGCCAAACACAATCCCGAGAATGAGCAGGATAACTCCAAGAGCGATCATGACTTCTCCAATCCAACAAGGTGTGCAATGTCAATTGCGGGCATGGAACTGGGCTGCGGCAGATGACAATCAGCGACTTTCGGATTGACACCGGCGTAATTCAACGGCCCCGCGATCACCGTTACTGCAACGGTGCCCAGGGAGGCACAACTCGTTGCCTCGCCCTTGAAGTAGCCTCGCTGCCACACCGCCACAACCCCGATCAGCAACCAAATCAGCACAAGCGCGCTGATAGCTCCGCTATACCGCATGGCGACCTCCATTGTGTCCACACAATGCACTGTTGGACCCGTGTTTACCCTGCCGGCTAGTTTTCAAACCTGGCCGCAGCCGGCCGGGGCGGGCGATGGTCGGTTGAGCAGCAAGTTACGAGGTCCGTATCTCTAACCGCCCCTTTTAATCCGGGCACGATCGTCAGCGGTAACCCAGCAGCTCGGCCATCCTCGGGATGACCACCTGCAGCGCCTTGAATGGCCGAATCATGACCTTGACCGAAACGATCTTCTCGTCACCATTCCAGTGCACCATGTCGATGCCGTTGAGGTAGACCCCGTCGATATTCGCCGCGAATTCCAAGATCGCCGAGTTGTCGTTGTGCCACTGCTCCACATAGTGAAAGTCGCTGTTTGCGAACAATTTTCCTGCCGCGGTCAAATACTCGACGACTTTAGCGCGGCCTTCCTGTGGACTAAAAACGGCCGGCGAGTAAAAGACTGCATCATCGGCCAGCAATTCGCCGATTTCGCCGAACCGGCCCGCCTCGACGATTTCGACCCAACGCTGCATCACGGGTGGCGTCATAGCGCGATCCTTGCAGACGGTAGCTTCAGCAACGTGGAGAACCTGGAAGCGGTCGCGGACTGGATGTCGCAGCAGGGGCTAGGTGAAGGCGCGCTGGAGGACGTTTCCGAGCTCAGCGGCGGAACGCAGAACATCATGCTGCGGTTCACCCGGTCGGGACGGTCTTATGTACTGCGCCGCGGGCCCCAACACCTGCGCCCGCGCAGCAATACCGTGATTCTGCGGGAAACCCGGGTATTGGCCGCGCTGGCCGGTTCCGATGTACCCCACCCGGGACTGATCGCCACCTGCGATGACACCAGCGTGCTCGGCGACGCCGTCTTCTATCTGATGGAGCCCATCGACGGATTCAATGCCGGCGAAGAGCTGCCGGCGCTGCATGCCAGCGATCCCGACGTGCGGTTCGGGATGGGCCTGTCGATGGCTGATGCGTTGGCCAGGCTAGGTGCCGTCGACCATGTCGCTGTCGGTCTGGCCGATTTTGGTAAGCCGGAGGGGTTCTTGGAACGCCAAGTGCCGCGGTGGCTTTCGGAACTGGATTCCTACAGCCAGTTCGAGAACTACCCCGGACCCGACATTCCCGGCGTCGACGACGTCGCGAAATGGCTCGACGAACACCGGCCGTCGCAGTGGAAACCGGGCATCCTGCACGGTGACTACCACGCCGCCAACGTGATGTTTTCCCGGACCGGCCCGGACGTGGTCGCAATCGTCGATTGGGAGATGTGCACGATCGGCGACCCGCTGCTGGATCTGGGCTGGCTGCTGGCCACCTGGCGACAAACCGACGGATCCAGCGTGTTCGCGCACACGCTCACCGAGGTGGGCGGATTGGCCAGCGCCGAAGACCTGATCGAGCGCTACGCCCGCAACACCACCCGCGACCTGTCGCAGATCACCTGGTACACCGTGCTGGCCTGCTTCAAGCTCGGCATCGTGATCGAGGGCACCCTGGCGCGCGCTTGTGCCGGCATGGCACCGCGGGAGGTCGGCGACCAACTCCACGCGGCGACGGTGAAGCTGTTCGAGCAGGCTCTGGAGCTGATAGGTGATTGACTTCGAAATTCCGGCTGACCTGGCCGCGCTGAGCGCTGAGATCCGGTCCTTTGTGGCCGAGCAGATTGTTCCGTACGAGTCCGATCCCCGCCTCACCCGACACGGTCCCAACGACGAACTGCGCGCCGAGTTGGTCGAGCTGGCCCGCGCGGCCGGCCTACTGACCTTCCAGGCGCCCAAGCGTTTCGGCGGACGGGCGCCGTCACACCGCGAGCAGGCGGTGCTGTTCGAAGCGGCCGGTTGGTCGACGCTGGGCCCGGTGGCGCTCAACTGCGCCGCCCCCGACGAGGGCAACATGTACCTGCTCGGCAAGGTCGCCAGCCAGCAGCAGGCAGAGCAGTTCCTGGTACCGGTCATCGACGGCCGGCAGCGGTCGGTGTTCGCGATGACCGAACCCGACGGCGCCGGCTCAGACCCCGACCAATTGGCCACCACCGCGGAGTTCGACGGCGACGACTATGTCATCAACGGACTCAAGTGGCTGATCACCGGGGCCCAGGGCGCGCGCACCTGGATCATCATGGCGCGGGTCGCGCCGAACCCGCACGTTCCTGACGGACCAACCCTGTTCTTGTGCGACGGGCAAACGCCCGGTATTGAGCTCGAACGGGTGATGTCGACAATGGACCGCAACTACGTCGAGGGCCACGGCGTGGTGCGCTTCGCCGACCTGCGGTTGCCGGCTTCGGCGGTGCTCGGGGAGGTGGGCCAGGCATTGCGCTATGCGCAACTGCGACTGGCCCCGGCCCGGTTGACGCATTGCATGCGATGGCTGGGCGCCGCGGCGCGCGCACAGTCGATCGCAGTGCAGCACGCCCGCACCCGCACCGCATTCGGCAAGCCGCTCGGCGAGCACCAAGGGGTGAGTTTCATGATCGCCGACAACGAGATCGCCTTGCAGCAATGCCGGCTGGCAATCTGGTGGGCCTGCTGGACGTTGGACAGCGGCAGCAAGGGCCGACACGAAAGCTCGATGGTGAAGGCCTACGTATCCGAGGAATTGTTCAAGGTCGCCGACCGCTGCGTGCAGATCCTGGGCGGCATCGGCATCTCAAATGAGACGCCGGTCGGCATGATCTTCTCCGACATGCGGGCCTTCCGGCTCTATGACGGCCCGACCGAGGTGCACAAGTACGCGATCGCCCGCCGGGTGCTGCGCACACCGTAACCGGAGCCTGCCGTCTAGTCCGCGGTCAGTTTTACCGCCGTCAACGCGTCATCCAGCGTCGGGTACATCGAGAAGACCTTGTCCAGACCGGTCAACTGAATCGGCCTATTCGTCGCGGCGTTGTTCGACACCACCGCCACCTGAGCCGATTTGCTGACCTTCTCCTGAGTGGCCACCAGAATCCGAAGCCCCGCCGACGCCATGAATTGCACGGCGGACAGTTCGATGACGAGTACCGTCGGATCCTCGGCAAGTGCCCCGGCGATCGCCGCCTCGAATGCGGCCGCGGTGCTTAAATCGATTTCACCGCCAATGCTGACCACCGTGACACCGTTGCGGTGCCCAATAGAGGTGGTAATCGGAACTGGAGCAGACAACGGCCATCCTTATTGTGTGGCGTGGTATCGCTCGTGGCGGGGACGGTGCCGACCCATGACCCGCCGTCGCAACCTGCTTGAAATAGTACTTCACCGGCTGCCCCGCGGAGACTAAGTTACTGTTGCCCACAACATGTGCGGGCTGCCGCCGGTATCGCCGAGAGCGGGAGGTTCGATGTCGGATCCGTCGCTAGGTTTTGCAGGGGCCAATGCCGTCACGCAGACGGTGGGGGTCTCCAGCGAGGGTTTGCTGCCGCAGCTGGTTGAGCATCTGCGGCAGAACCGCACCGGCTTACGCGAAAAGTGGGCGCAACGCATCACCGAGGCCGAGTTGCTCACGGCAATGACCCCGGAGGAGATCTTCTCCGAAGCCACCGCCGTCTACGACAACTACGTCGAAGTGCTCGAGACCGGGAGCGTCGAGGCGCTGCAGGCCTACGCGCGGGATCTGTCCGAGCGGATCATTCCGCGTGGGGTGGAAACGCATGAGGTCGTCGGCATCGTGCTGCTGCTGCGCGACGTCCTCGCCCGCTCGTTGTTCGAGAAGTATCAGACGGACTTCGACCTGCTCAACCGGGTGCTCGATGCCTATGAGCCGGCCGCCAACCGGATCGCCAATACCGTCGCGGTGAGCTTCGTCCAGGAGCGCGAGCGCATCATCCGACAACAGCAGGAGGCTATTCGCGAGCTGTCCACGCCGGTACTGCAAGTGCGTGAACAGCTGCTGATTCTGCCGATCATCGGCATCCTCGACAGCCAGCGTGCCCGCCAGGTCACCGAGCAGCTGCTGCGCGCGATTCGGGCCAACCGGGCCAAGGTCGTGGTCATCGACGTCACCGGTGTCCCCACCATCGACTCCACGGTGGCCAACCACTTGGTGCAGACAGTCGACGCGTCCGGGCTGATGGGCGCCAGCGTGATTATCACCGGGCTGTCTTCGGAGATCGCGCTGACCCTGGTGACCATCGGATTAGACCTTTCGAAGATGAACGCGGTCGGTGACCTCCAGGGCGGCATCGAAGAAGCCGAACGCCTGCTGGGCTACGAAGTCACTCGCACTGGCGAGCAGAGCGGGTGAGCACAACAATTAGGAGCAAGTGAGAGCGCCGATGCCGGTACCGATCCTGAAACAGGGCGCGATCCTCATCGCTTCAGTGCAGGCCGCCCTGACCGACTCGGACACCGAACGGCTCCGCGAAGACCTGATGGAACGCGTGAGCCGGTTCCGCGCACAGGGCATTATCGTCGACGTCACCGCCATTGACGTGATGGATTCGTTCGCCGCACGGTCGCTGCGCACCATCGCGCACATGACCCGGCTGCGCGGCGCGGACACCGTGATTGTGGGCCTGCAGCCCGAGGTGGCATTCGCCATGGTCCAGCTTGGGCTGGTGTTCGACGACATGTACACCGCGCTGGACCTGGAAGAAGGCCTCGCACTGCTGAATCGGCAACTGGGCCTGCGCAAACCGATCGGACCCGACGGTGCTGGATGACGTGCTAGTCGGCATCGATAATCCGGACGACATCGTCTCTGCGCGGCAGGCGGGCCACCATCTGGCTCACGAGCTGGGTTTCTCCCTGACCGACGTGACCATGATCGCCACCGCGATCTCCGAAATCGCACGCAACATCACCAGCTACGCCGGTCGCGGTGCGGTTCGGGTCATGGTGGCCGACCGGGAGGGGCGAAAGGCGTTGGTGGTGCGCGCCGAAGACGACGGCCCGGGCATCGCCAACATCGAAAGGGCGCTCGAGGACGGGTATTCGACGGGTCGTGGTCTCGGCATGGGCCTGCCCGGCGCGCGCCGCCTGATGGACCGGCTGATCGTGGAGTCCACGCCCGGCGAAGGCACGACCATCGAGATGTGGAAGTGGATTCCGCCCAATGGTTGAGCGCGGCTGGCTCGGACCGTTCGAATGGGCGGCAAAAGCTCGACCTCGACCGGGCGAGCAGGTTTGCGGCGATCGTCCGATCGCAGTCCAGGTCAACGGAACTGGGGCGTTGATGGGCGTACTGGACGGGCTTGGCCACGGCGCCGAAGCGGCAAGAGCGGCGCTGTGCGGGGTCGAGATCCTCCGCGATGCGTGCGCCGAGCCGCTCGATGTCCTGGTCCGGCGCTGCCACCACGCAATGGCCGATACCAGGGGCGCCGCAATGACATTGGCGCAGATCGACTTTCCGTCCAACACGCTCCGCTGGATCGGCATTGGCAACGTCAGCGCCAACCTCGTCGCGAAAAAGCCGGGCGGTGTCGAGGTGCGGTCGTCGGCGCGGCTGATCGGCGGCATCGTCGGGTACCGACTCCCCGAAATCCTCAAGCCCCAGGACGCCGCGATCCGTCCCGGTGACTTGCTCGTCATCGCCAGCGACGGCATTACCGATGACCATCTCGACGACATCGATTTCGCCGCACCTGCTTTGGCGATCGCCGAACAGATCCTCAGTCGATACAGCAAGGACAACGACGATGCGCTGGTGCTCACCGCGCGACACCGAGGCGCATCGGGATGACAAACGCCTACGACTTCCACGTCGCGTATGCCGCCGCGCTGCGGTCTTACCTGGCGGTGCGCACCGAGGCGAGCCTTGCGGTCGCTGAGGAGCTCGGACGTCGTGCCTTGCAGGAAAGCATCAGCATGCTCGAGATCATCGAGAACCACTTCCGGCTGGTCAACGACGAACTCGCGAGCGAATCCGCTGTCGACAGATCGGCGGCTCTGGAATTCTTGTTGCAGACCTTCGCGCCGCTGGATGTCGCGACACGCGGATTCCTGGACGGCACAAGGCGTTACGAGGAGCAGCGAGCCCGGGCCGAAGACCTTGCCGATCGCGACGAGTTCCGCAATGCACTGGTCAATTCGCTGCAGGAGGGTTTTTTCGTCGCCGACGACAATGGCGCCGTCATCGAGATCAACGAGGCATTCGCCAGAATCACCGGTTACCCCTCCTATGACACGCCGTATGAGTGGCCGCATCCGTGGTTGGTCGACAAAAGGGCGGCGCGGGTGCAACAGTCCCGGCTCGGCGCCGAGAGCCAAGTTCAATACGAGACGCCGATCCGCCATCGCGACGGCCGACTGGCATGGGTCGCGGTAAACATCAGCAGGGTCGCGGGACAAGGCGTCGATGGGGTGGTGTACGTCGGAACGATTCGCGACATCACCGCGGAGCGTGCGTTTGCCGCGCGGGAAAGCGCGGTGCTGCGCCTGGCCACCGCCGTGGGCGTGGCGAAAAGTGTGAGCGAAGTACTCGCGATCACCCTCGACGAGTGCCGAACCGCAATCGACGTCACGCAAGTGGTGGCTGTCACGTGGCCCACCAACGGGGCAGACCCGGCCGTCCAGGTGGCAGGAGAGGCCGCCGCCTCGTCGTGGCACGAACTGGATCCCTTGCTGCAGGAGACGTTTCAGCAGGCCCGCCATCAGTTGCCGCTCACCGTGCAGCCGGTCGAGTGGGCCGACACTCCTGGCAAATCACGCGGGATAGTCGCGGTGCTCTCGGGAAGTGGTGACGTGGCAATGTGGTTGGAGCTCCGCGAACCCCGCCGGGTCAGTGCAGAGGATCGGCTGCTGGTGACGGTCCTGGTCGGGCACCTCAGTCTGGCAGTCCAACATGTTCGTCAGTTCGAGAGCGCGCGCGAGACGTCGCTGACACTTCAGCGAGTCATGTTGCCAACTATGGACCCTCCGACAGGCTTCGCGGTGCGCTACGAACCTGCTGTCCTGCCGTTGGAGATCGGCGGCGACTGGTATGAGGTGTTGCCGCTTGAGGAAGAGCGAATCGGCATCATTGTGGGCGACTGTGTGGGCCGCGGCTTGTCTGCGGCCGCGGTGATGGGGCAGCTTCGCAGCTCTGCACGTGCTCTGTTGCTGACCAACACCGAACCGGCCACTGTGCTCGAACAACTCGATTCAGCCGCCGAGTTTATCCCGGACGCCTTCTGCACCACGGTGTTTGTCGGCATCCTTGATACCGAGTCGGGCGAGTTGCGTTATAGCAGCGCCGGGCATCTGCCGGCCTTGCTGGTGGCACCACAGTCCGAGCCAAGGCTGCTGTCGGATGCTCAATCGCTACCGATTGCCGTTCACAGCAACAACTCTCGTCGCCAAGCAACCACTGTGTTGGAGTCCGGATCGACGTTAATGCTGTACACCGACGGTTTGGTGGAGCGACGGGACGCATCGATCGATGACGGCATCGCTCGCGTCGCAGACGTGGTGGTAGACGGGATGAATCTGACAGTCGATGCCGTCGCCGATGCGGCACTGGCCGCGATGGCACCGGCCGGTGGGTACGACGACGATGTTGCGATCGTGGTCTATCGACACCCGTATGCCGCGTTGGTCATCGAAAGCGATGCGGTTGCAGACGAATTAGCCGATATCCGGCATCGGCTCATGACCTGGATGCGGGACTCCGCCGTCTCGGAGGATTTGGTTGCCGACGTCGTCTTGGCGGTGAACGAAGCGTGCGCGAATAGCATCGAGCACGGCTACCGCGGACAGCAGGCGGGCAAGGTGCGGGTAGACGCCGGATGTGACGGCGCGGAGTTGCAGATCCGGATCACCGACTCGGGCTCGTGGAAACCCGCAGCCTCCGACCCGGGTAATCGCGGACGGGGGCTGCTGCTGATCCGCTCGGTGAGCGACTGGCTCGAGTTGGACTGCACGCCATCGGGAACGGCGGTCGAGATGACCTTCCGATTGCCGGCCGAGCAGCGCGTCCATGCAGCCCCGGAGGAGTGCTGACTGGTGCCCTACGAGTTCGTCGACACGCTCGTCGGTAACGAGACGGCGCGCCTGGTCGAGATGTTCAAAGACATTCACCGCCACCCCGAATTGGGGTTCGCGGAAACGCGCACCGCCGGGATCGTCGCGCAAACATTGGCCGCGCTGGGTTTCGACGTGACCACCGGCATCGGCGGAACCGGTGTCGCGGCGGTATTGCGCAACGGATCCGGCCCGACCGTGATGTATCGCGCCGACATGGATGCTCTTCCCGTGGAGGAAGCCACCGGACTGGACTACGCCAGCACGGTGCGGGTCCGGCGCGACGGCAGCGAGTCGTCGGTCGCGCACGTGTGCGGCCATGACGCGCACGTCACGTGGATGCTCGGGATGGCCCGAGTCTTGACGGTGACGAGCGATGCGTGGTCGGGCACCGCGGTGTTGATCGGCCAGCCCGCCGAGGAACTGATCGGCGGCGCACAGGCCATGGTCGATGACGGCCTCTACGGCGTGGTGCCCAAGCCGGATTACCTCCTCGGCATGCACACAGCTCCCGTCCCAGTCGGCATGCTCTCCGCCTCGGGCGGTCCCAGGATGGCCGGCACCGACCAGGTCGACATCATGTTCAAAGGCGTCGGCGGTCACGGCTCGATGCCGCAGCTGGCCAAGGATCCGGTGCTGATGGCCGCCTTGGCCGTGGTGGAGTTCCAGACCATCGTCAGCCGGATGATCCCTCCGCAGGAGACCGCGGTGCTGACAGTCGGTGCCGTGCAGGCGGGCTCGTCGCATAACGTCATCCCCGATCACGCGCTGCTGCAGGCCAATCTGCGGTGGTTCAATCCGGCGGTGCGTGAGCAGCTGATCGCGGGTGTGAAGGCGGTCAGCGAAGGTATCGCCCGCACCTACGGGATGCCCGAAGACCAGCTGCCGGTGATCACGGTGAAAGGCGGATCGCCGCCGCTGGTCAACGACGATGGGCTTGCGCAGCGGGTGGCGACGACGCTGGGCAACGCGATCGGATCTGAGCAGGTGGCCACAGACGTACCGCCGGTGACCGCCTCAGAGGACTGCCACCTGCTCAAGGGTCCGTACGCCGACGTGCCGCTGTGTTACCTGTTCCTCGGTGTCGCCGATCCGCAGGTATGCGCCGAGGCGTGGGCGGCTGGCAAGTTGTTCCCGTATTCGCCGCACAGCCCCGACTACGTCGTCGACCTGGCCGCGATTCCGTTCGGCGCGAAAATCGCGAGTCACATGATGCTGGAGCTGCTGGGTAACTGAGGGCGCCCGTTCAGAGTCGGCACACCAGCGGTGACTGTTTTGAATCCATCCGTCGTGCGGGCAGTCCTGGTGGCCGCCTTATCGGGTCGCGACTTGCTTGCTGCCGTATATCCGCTCCATCAGCGCGGTATCAGTGTGCACTTCTACGCGCACCGTCTTGCCGTTGCGGACGGTGAATACGTCGGCGTCCTGGCTTCGTTCATCACCAACAGTCACATCAGTGAGGGCCACAACGATGTCGCCGTCGACGAGGAAGCGCCGCGGCGTCGCGGTGATCGGCTTCTCCGCCAACCGCGCCAGCAATTGGCCTACCTCGCCCTTGCCGTGGTAGGTAGCGCTGACTGCGCTGTTGCCGGGTTGAACCCACTCGATGTTGTCATCGAACAGGCTCATCGCCGTTTCGATGTCGCCGGCGGCGAAGGCTTGGTAGCCATTCTGGATGACTCCGATATTCTGCTCGGTCTGCTCTGACATCCCGTAACTCCTTCCGTGCGTGTTCGAACGTCATGATCGGTGGACCGGCCTAGCCCCATAGCTTCTGGCGAATCGGCATGCTGCTGCCGTCACAGGTGCTCCATCGCACGAGACATCCGCCCCGCCTCGAAATAGGTTGCTTCCCGCCGCGGATATGTCGGCCGCGACTCGGGCAGCCGGAGGTGGATATGGCCGACCGTCGCTGCCAGCATTGCGGCTAGCCGGCGGTGGCGAGGAGTTGCGGCCGCTGAAATCGCCGCCGCGCTGCTAAGCAAAACTCCTTGTTCGGTAATCACAACCCGTGTGGTGGTGGATTCCGTGGAGTCGTTCGCAGATGCAGCCGATCCGGTGTCGGCCCTGGTGCCACCGGCGTTCTGAATAACGTGGGCGGCGTTGGACAATAAGCTGGTCATGGCAGGCCTTCCCTTCGTTAGCTGCCACCGCCTCGTCGTACTTCTCGGTCAGTTCGAGCTGGCCGACAAACGCGCAACTGCTGCTGTCAGCTCGACCGCATAAGTCTTCTGACGGGTTCCGATCCATTGCGTCGTCGAAACAAATCCGAAACAACCGAGGCGTTTACTTTGGTTGCGTAGAAGCAACCATCTGTCATCGCGGGCCAGCAAGCATCGTGGTCGCCACCACAATGTTTTGTCGGCGGAACCGGAGACACCATGGCGCTGCTGGAGCGAGAGCGCGAACTGGAACTGGTGCGCGGACACCTGGTCGAGGCATGCGGGGGCCACGGATGTGTGGTCGTCGTGGAAGGCGTTGCGGGAATTGGCAAAACAGCGCTGGTGACTGCGGTGCGCGGCCTGGGCCGGGACAATGGATTTACGAGCCTGAGCGCGTTGAGCGGTGAGCTCGAGCAAGAGTTGCCGTTCTCTGTGGTTCGGCAGCTTTTCGAACGGGCTGTGGTGTCCTTGACGCTGACGGGTGCAGCGCGTCTGGCAGCGCCGGTTTTCGGTCAGGCGCCCGCCGCGAACGCGACGACCGTCGGTGCCGTCGTGCACGGCTTGTACTGGGTGTGTGCCGATCTCGCTGTCGAACGCCCGCTGCTGCTCACGATTGACGACGTGCATTGGGTCGACCCGGCATCCTTACGCTTCATCTCCTACCTGGCAAGGCGCGTCACCGATCTTCCGGTCATGCTCGTCCTCGCGGGCCGACCCTCGACGCCCGGCGGCGGATTAGACCTCGCGTTGACCGGGCTGACACCGCAGCGACTTGCCTTGCAACCCTTAAGTGAGACGGCCGTCGGCTTGCTGGTGCGAGAAACCCTGGCCGGCAACGCGGACGACGCGTTTTGCCGAGCGTGTGCCACAGCCAGCGGCGGCAACCCATTCTTGCTAACTGAGGGTCTGCGAACGATGCGGGCCGCCGGCGTACGCCCAGTTGCCGCCCAAACCGCGTGCGTAGCCGATCTGCGACCGCACACGGTGGCACGCGCGGTGTTGACACGGCTAGCGCACCTCGGGCCGGAACCGACACGGCTGGCTCGCGCCCTCGCGGTCCTCGGACCCGTCGGCGACCTGCACGTCGCCGCCACGCTAGCGGATCTGACGCCCGGACAAGCAGCGGCGGCCAGCGAGGCACTCGCCGGGGAGGACATCGTTACGCGCAGCCGACCGATCTCGTTACGACACCCGTTGGTGCGTGCGGTGATCTATGCCGACAGCACCGACCTGCGCCGCAGCATCGAACACAAACGCGCGGCCGTCCTGCTCGCAAGCGCCGGCGTATCACCTGCAGACCTTGTGCCGCATTTACTGGCGACCGCGCCGGAGAGCGATCCACGAATCGTCGAACAGCTGCGTGCTGCAGCCGCGAGTGCGCTCGGTCGCGGCGCGCCCAAGATCGCGGCGGACTGTCTACGGCGGGCGTTGGCCGAACCACCGGATGTAGGTGACCGGCTCGCCGTCATGATCGAATGCGCGCAAGCACTGGAAATGGGCAACAAATCCGCTGAGGCCGCCGACATGCTGAGCGCGGCGACCGACCTGGTGGACGACCCGGATCTGCGAGTAGACCTGCTCCTGCAGCAGGCCTTGATGCTCTTTCGGGCAGGCCGCGCCACGGAGCTGACCGCGTGCTACAACGAAGCCCGCCGCATTCTCGGCGCGCGGGAAACCGAATTTCTCCGGCGTCCGGAACGTCTCAGCTTGCTTGTCGCCGGGTTGGCCGCCATGGAATCACCCATCGCGTGGATTGACAGGCTCGAGCGTATCCCGCAGACCGATGATGTAGCCGACAGCATGGGTGGGCTGGTCGACGCGTCGCTCGCCTTCTGCTTCGCCGCATCGGGGGCCAGATCTGCAGACGAAACCTTCGCTGTCGCACACCGAGCCGCGAAGAGTGAGCTGTCAGCCCGCCCTGACAACTGGATACTTGTCAATTTTGCGAGCGCCGCGATGTCGATCACCGACCACCACGCCGATGCGCTGCAACTTCTCGACCGTGCCATCACAATCGCCCAGCAGAACGGGGACATTGGCGGATACAGGTACTTTTCTACCCTGCGTTCGCATTCAGCGTTCTATGCCGGCCGGATGCAGGATGCCGAGGAGGCGGGACGAGCCGCGCTCGACTTGCACGATCTCTCCACAATGCCCGAAATACAGTTGGCCTCAGCCGTTCTCATCGATGCACTGGTCGTGCGTGGCGAGTTGGCCGAAGCACAGGCCATCCTGTCCGAGCGCGGGATGGAGCGACCCACCCCGATGGAGATGGTCATCGAGCACTTTGTCGTCATGGCCCGCGCGCGACTGCGCTGGCGGCAGAACCGGCTCCAGGAGGCCCTGACCGATTATCGGAACTGTGGAACGACCCTGTCGGAACACGGGTTCACCAACCCGGGGTTCGCGCATTGGCGGGGCGATGCCACGCAGGTCCTTTTCGCACTGGGCGAGGTGTCCGAGGCGCGCGAACTCGCGGCCGAGAATCTCGAACTCTCGCGGCGGTTTCAGGCTCCCGGTGCCATTGGCATCGCGCTGCGGATCGAGGGACTCGTCGGCGATCACGACAAACTCGACACTCTTGGCGAATCGGTGGCGATCTTGCGGATGGCCGGCTCTGAGCTGGAACTGGCCCGCTCGCTAACCGCCCACGGCGCGGCGCTGCGCCGCGCCGGGCACCGATCTGCCTCGCTTCCGGTGCTTCGCGAAGGACTCGATCTGGCCACCCGAAGCGGCGCCCGCCCACTGGCCGAAGAGGCCCGCGCGGAGCTGATTGCCGCCGGAGCACGACCACGACGCACCGCGCTCACTGGCCCAGCCGCCCTCACTGCAAGTGAATTGCGGATTGCCCAGCTCGCCGCTGCCAATGAGACCAATCGCGAGATCGCGCAAAGACTGTTCCTGAGCTTGCGTACCGTCGAGGTCCACCTCACCCATACTTATCGCAAACTCGGCGTCCAATCGCGCGCCCAGCTAGCACCGGCGCTTGCCGGCGTCGGCATGGTAGCTCAGGACTAAGTCCGCTGCGGTCATTGCATTGCCCGCTACATTCGATGCGGCATAGGCGATATCTTTTGCTCAGTGCTGCTAAAGACGCCGAAGAATTCGCGATAGGGCATCAGCCGAAGACAAAATGCCAAGCATCACTCGAGGTAACACAGACCTGCAGCGCGCCCGAAGAGATTCGAACTCCCAACCTTCTGATCCGTAGTCAGAACCGCCTGCTTTCAGGCTGTTTCAGGATATCCCGCCGCGTCTCGACAAAGCCGTCTCACCTGCGCGAACCGTCTCGTGGTGTCCCGTCATGATGCGGGGCGTGTCACGCGAGTTGTCGGCAATGGGCAGGTGGGGTCGGTGGCCATGGCAAACCGCGGGATCGTGTCGGTTGTCGCGTTGGCCGGCCTGTCGCGGCAATGGTCGCTCCACCG
>NZ_JCALCV010000017.1:0-128259 GCF_059812525.1 Mycobacterium sp. NGS51 | reverse complement strand
AAAACACCCAAACCCGGGCGCCAAGGCCAATCAGAGAAAATCTGACCTAACAAAAAGACACCAAAAAACTGGCATCAAAAAACACCACACTCCCAACACGGGGCGCCAGAAATGCGGCAAAAAAACAACAACAAACAAAAACCACCAAACACACTATTGAGTTCTCAAACAACACCCGTGAACAGGCAACCCTGCCACTATACTCCGCGGCACAGGCGCGGTCAACTCGAGGTCGTTCCGCTAAGAGGATCGACGAGAGTCGTTAAGTCCTGCTTATTCTACCCGCTCGATCTCCGCCCCAAGACTGACGAGGTTTTCCACAAACAACGGATAGCCGCGATCGATGTGGAAGACATCATGCACTTCTGTGTCGCCGTCGGCCACCAACCCAGCGAGCACCAGACCCGCTCCCGCCCGGATGTCCGACGACCACACCGGCGCGCTGGATAGTTGCGGGATGCCTCGAACGACGGCGTGGTGTCCGTCGGTGCGGGCATCGGCACCGAGTCGGATCATTTCCTCGACGAACCGGAACCGCGCCTCGAACACGTTCTCGGTGATCATCGACGTGCCGTCGGCGATCGATGCCAGGCCGATCGCCATCGGCTGCAGATCCGTGGGAAACCCCGGGAAGGGCAGCGTCGCGACGTTCACCGCTTTCGGGCGCTCGTACTGCGCTACCCGAAAGCTGTCATCGGTCTGGGTAACGGTGGCACCTGCATCGTGCAGCTTGTGCAGCACGACCTGCAGATGCGCGGGATCGATGCCAGTCACCGAGATGTCGCCACGGGTCATCGCTGCCGCGATGCCCCAGGTCGCGGCGACGATCCGGTCCCCGATCACCCGGTGCTCGGTGGGATAGAGCCGCGGCACGCCGGTAATCGTCATCGTCGGCGAACCCGCACCTTCGACCTGGGCGCCCATCTGGTTGAGCATCGTGCACAGGTCAACGACATCGGGTTCGCGCGCCGCATTGTGGATCGTGGTGACACCCTCAGCCACGACCGCGGCCATCAAGATGTTCTCGGTCGCCCCCACCGAGGGGAACTCCAACTGAATCTCTGCACCGCGCAACGTATCTGCGTGGGCGACGACGCAGCCGTGCTCGATGTTGCAGTGTGCGCCCAACTGCCGCAGGCCGGCCTGGTGCATGTCCAGCGGACGCGATCCGATGGCATCACCTCCGGGCAGCGCAACCTTGGCCCGTTTGCACCGTCCGACCAGGGGCCCCAGCACACAGACCGAGGCACGGAACTGACGGACCGCAGCGAAGTCCGCGTCGTACTTCGGCTCGTCCGGGGAGGTGATGCGCACGGTTGACCCGGACAGTTCGACGGTGGCGCCCAGGCCGCGTAGCACTTCGGCCATCAGTGGGACATCGAGAATGTCGGGGCAGTTGGTGATCGTGCTGGTGCCCTCGGCCAGCAGCGTCGCGGCCATCAACTTCAGCACGCTGTTCTTGGCGCCCCCAACAGCAACTTCGCCTGACAACCGGTTGCCGCCGGTCACCACGAAACGCTCAGCCACGCAAGTTAGTTTAATGAGCGGTACCGCACGTGTCAGTCAGGCCGGTACCGTTTTTACCCATGGCCGTACACCTGACCCGCATCTACACCCGCACCGGCGACGACGGGACCACCGGGTTGAGCGATTTCTCGCGGGTGCCCAAGACTGATGCGCGACTGGTCGCCTACGCCGACTGCGACGAGGCGAACGCGACGATCGGCACCGCAATCGCCCTGGGTAATCCCGAGCAGCGTATAGCCGACGTACTGCGGCAGATCCAAAATGACCTCTTCGATGCCGGCGCTGACCTGTCCACCCCTGTCGTCGAGAATCCGAAATACCCCCCGCTGCGGGTCGTCCAGCCCTATATCGACCGGTTAGAAACATGGTGTGACGAGTTCAACGAAAACCTGCCAACGCTGAACTCCTTTATATTGCCCGGTGGTTCACCACTTTCGGCGCTACTGCACGTCGCCAGGACTGTCGTGCGGCGCGCCGAGCGCTCGGCGTGGGCAGCCGTCGACGAGCATCCGTCGGACGTCAGCACCCTGCCCGCGAAATACCTGAATCGCTTGTCCGACTTGCTATTCATCTTGTCCCGGCTGGCCAACCCCGGTGGCGACGTGCTTTGGCAACCGGGCGGCGGGCAACCCGAGTCGCCCGCCAACTAAGAGCGTCAGGTGCTGCGGCGGCGCGCCCGCGGCGAGGGCCGAGACTCCAGCCACGACAGAAACGCGGTCAATGCACCTCGGTCAAGAGCGATTTCATATCCCCACCTACGGTCCTGGGTTGTGTCGCGTAGTTCCAGCACGACGATCTCTTCGGTCATGATGTCGAACTCGTCGCCGCGTGGTGAGCGTCGCGAGATGATCTCGATACCACGTCTGCTCAGCCGGCGATCAGGCCACAACCGAACACTGGACAGCCGATAGAACGCGGCCTCACCGCCGCGATACCGGATTACCCCGTGCCGCCACCCATGGCCACCGGTGGCCGGGATGTCGCGCATGATGGCCGCCGTTCCGCCCTGGCGCAATTTCCACAGCCGATAACTCAGCGCAACGACGGCAACTCCCAGCACGGCGATGAGCACGACCATGGCGATCGTGGGCGCGCTCATAGGCCGCGGCCGCGCTAATCGAGCGCGCCGACGGCGCGCAATCTAGCGCGCCCCCGGGCCGCGGTACGTGGGTCGTCGGACTCGGAATCCTGTTTGGCAGCGGCCTCATCGATCTCTGATTCGAATTCCGCAGACTCCGCGAGAATGCTGACGCCTTCCTCGGTTACCGAGAGAAAGCCGCCGTCCACCGCGATACGCAGATCGTCTTCGCCCTCGCGCTCGACACGCACCATGGCGTCATCGACCAACTGGGCGACCAACGGGATATGCCGTGGCATGATGCCGATCTCGCCGACGGTGGTGCGAGTGAAGATGAACGTCCCCTTGCCCGACCAGATCTTCCGGTCGACGGCGACGATCTCGACGTCCAACTCGGCCACGTCACACCCAACCTTCCCTGCTGAACCTTCGCCGTTGGCCGGACGTCATCAGTTGTGCCCAGCCGATCTTCGCGGCCTAGTCGCTCTTTTTGGATTCCTCGTCGGCAGCGTTGCCCTTTTTGGCGTTGTCCTTTTTGGCGCCGCCATTCTTCGATCCCCCGCCGTCCAGCTTTGCGCCGAAACTCTCAGCCTTCTTGGCCAAGTCGTCAAGACCACCGATCAAGAAGAAAGCCTGCTCGGGAACATGGTCGAACTCGCCTTTAGTCAGCTTGTCGAAAGCCTCGATGGTCTCCTTGAGCGGCACGGTTGAACCAGGCTGACCGGTGAACTGTTCTGCGGCCATCATGTTCTGCGAGAGGAACCGCTCAATCCGCCGCGCGCGCTGCACCTGCTGCTTGTCCTCCTCGGACAGCTCGTCGATTCCGAGAATCGCGATGATGTCCTGAAGGTCCTTGTAGCGCTGCAAGATCCGAATGACCTCTTGCGCGACGCGGTAATGCTCGTCGCCCACCACACCCGGGTCGAGGATGGTGGAGCTCGACGCCAACGGGTCGACCGCGGGGAAGATGCCCTTGGAGAACACCGCCCGGCTCAGCTCGGTGGTGGCATCGAGGTGAGCGAACGTCGTCGCCGGCGCCGGGTCGGTGTAGTCGTCGGCCGGGACGTAGACCGCCTGCATCGAGGTGATCGACTTGCCCCGCGTCGAGGTGATGCGCTCCTGCAACTCGCCCATCTCGTCGGCCAAGGTCGGCTGGTATCCCACCGCCGAGGGCATCCGGCCGAGCAGCGTCGACACCTCTGATCCGGCCTGGGTGAACCGGAAGATGTTGTCGATGAACAGCAGGACGTCCTGCCCCTCCTCGTCGCGGAAGTACTCGGCCATCGTCAGGGCGGACAGCGCGACTCGCATACGGGTGCCGGGCGGCTCGTCCATCTGACCGAACACCAGCGCGGTGTCCTTGAGCACGTCGGCTTCGCCGAGCTCAACCCACAGGTCATTGCCCTCGCGGGTGCGCTCGCCGACACCGGCGAACACCGAAGTGCCACCGAAGTTGCGGGCGATACGGTTGATCATCTCCTGAATCAACACCGTCTTGCCCACGCCCGCGCCGCCGAATAGTGCGATCTTGCCGCCACGCACATATGGCGTGAGCAAGTCGACGACTTTGAGGCCGGTCTCGAGCATTTCGGTGCGCGGCTCCAGCTCGTCGAAAGCCGGCGGCTTACGGTGAATCGGCCAGTGGTCGAAGTCCTTGCCGTAGTCCTTCTCGTCCAGGCAGTCGCCGAGCGCGTTGAAGACGTGGCCCTTGACGCCATCGCCGACCGGCACCGAGATCGAGGTCCCGGTGTCGATCACCTCGACGCCGCGCACTAGCCCGTCAGTGGGCTGCATCGAGATCGTGCGCACCAGGTTGTCGCCTAGGTGCAGCGACACTTCCAGCGTCAACGTTTTCGCGAGCTCTTTAAAAGTAACCTCGGCGTGCAGTGCGTTGAACAACTCCGGCACGGAACCGCGAGGGAACTCGACGTCGACCACCGGCCCGGTAACCCGCACTACGCGGCCGTTGGTGTCGGTCTTCTCTTTCTTTGCCGACTTTTGAGTGGTAGCAGCCATATCTTCTTCGCTTCCTGATGGGGTCTTAGCTAGCGGCCTCGGCGAGCGCGTTTGCGCCGCCGACGATTTCGCTGATTTCTTGAGTGATCTGACCCTGCCGCTCGCGGTTGGCCGCCAGCGTGAGTTCCTTGATGAGGTCGTCGGCGTTGTCGGTGGCCGACTTCATCGCCCGCTGACGTGACGCCAGCTCTGACGCCGCGGCTTCGAGCAGCGCGGCGTACACGCGCGTGGTCAGGTAGCGCGGCAGCAGCGACTCGAACAGTGTGGTGGCGTCCGGTTCGAACGAGTACAGCGTGTGCAGCCCGGTGTCCTCCCCGACGTACTCGACCACCATCGGGGCGATCCGGTGTGCCTCAGCCGATTGCGACATCATCGACTTGAACTCGGTCGAGACGATGTGCAACTCGTCGACCCCGGTGATGTCGTCAGATACACGCTCGTCACCGTTGCCGCCCGCTCCGGCCATGAACGCATCCACGAGCGCATCGGCGATCTCGACAGCATTCTCGTACTGCGGCTGCTCGGAGAACCCGGTCCACGATTCGACGATGTCCCAATTCCGGAATGTGTAGTAATTCAGCGCTTTCCGGCCGACTACGTAGAGTACCGGCGTCTTGCCCTCATCCCGCAATAAGGAGAACAGCTCCTCGGCACGCCGAAAAACACTCGAGTTGTAGGCGCCACAGAGGCCGCGGTCGGATGACACCACCAGAACGCCGGCCCGTGTGCGATCGGGACGCTCGACGAGCAGCGGATGATCCAGAGCCGCTTCGCTGGCCAGAGTCGTGAGCATGTTGGTGATGCCAGTGACATAGGGACGGGCCGACTCAAGGCGGGCTTGGGCCCTGCCGATACGCGACGTCGCAATCAGCTCTTGGGCTTTGGTGATCTTTTTGATCGACCCCGCAGAGCGGATCCGGCCCCGCAATTCGCGAAGGGTGGCTGCCATCCTCGATTACTTCTTCTTCTTCGGGGCGGGCTTGTGAACCTGCACTGCTTCTTTGCCCAACTTCTCTTCGTCGAGGGCTTCGACATGCTCGTCGGGCACGACCGACCCACCGCCGGTGGCCGCGAAGCCCTTCTTGAAGTTATTGACCGCCTCGGTCAGCTTGTCAGCGGACTCTTCGCTGAGCTTCTGGGATTCCCGGATCTCGGAAAGAATCTGCTCTTCGGAAGCCCGAACGTGGTCGAGGAACTCGGCCTCGAACCGGCTGATGTCTTCGACCGGGACCGAATCCAGGTGACCGGATGTGCCCAGGAAGATCGAAATCACCTGCTCCTCCACGGGCATCGGTCGAGCTTGCGGTTGTTTGAGCAGTTCAACCAGACGCGCACCACGTTCCAACTGTGCTTTGGACGTGGCGTCCAGATCGGAGGCGAACGCCGCGAACGACTCCAGTTCGCGGTACTGCGAGAGATCCAAGCGGAGACTTCCTGCTACTTCTTTCATCGCCTTGATCTGCGCCGCGCCACCCACCCGTGACACCGATACCCCGACGTTGATGGCCGGGCGCACACCCTGGTTGAAAAGATCGGACTCCAGGAAGCACTGCCCGTCGGTGATCGAGATGACGTTGGTCGGGATGTAGGCCGAGATGTCGTTGGCCTTGGTCTCGATGATCGGCAGACCGGTCAGCGAGCCGCCCCCCAACTCATCGGACAGTTTCGCGCACCGTTCCAGCAGCCGCGAATGCAGATAGAACACGTCGCCGGGATAGGCTTCGCGGCCCGGCGGGCGGCGCAGCAGCAGCGAGATCGCCCGGTAGGCCTCGGCCTGCTTGCTCAGGTCGTCGAACACGATCAGTACGTGCTTACCGTCGTACATCCAGTGCTGCGCAATCGCCGAACCGGTGTACGGCGCAAGCCATTTGAATCCGGCGGAATCCGACGCGGGCGCGGCGACGATCGTGGTGTAGTCCATCGCGCCGCCGTCTTCCAGAGTGCGGTGCACGGCGGCGATGGTGGTGCCCTTCTGGCCGATGGCGACATACACGCACCGCACCTGCTTTTCGGCATCCCCAGATTCCCAGTTTTGGCGCTGGTTGAGGATGGTGTCGACGCACACCGCAGTCTTGCCGGTCTTGCGGTCACCGATGATCAGCTGCCGCTGACCGCGCCCGATCGGGGTCATCGAGTCGACGGCCTTGATACCGGTTTGCAGCGGCTCTTTGACGCCCTGTCGTTGCACCACTGATGGCGCTTGAATCTCCAGCGCCCTGCGAGTGTCGGATTCGATATCGCCGCGCCCGTCGATCGGTTGGCCGAGCGGGTCGACCACGCGGCCGAGGAAGCCATCGCCAACCGGCACGGAGAGCACTTCGCCGGTCCGCTTGACTTGTTGGCCTTCTTCGATGTTTTCGTAGTCACCCAGGATCACCGCGCCGACGTTGTGTTCGTCGAGGTTGAGCGCGACGCCCAGCACCCCGCCGGGGAACTCGAGAAGTTCCTGGGTCATCACCGACGGCAGGCCCTCGACGTGCGCAATACCGTCGCCGGCGTCGACGACGGTGCCGACCTCCTCGCGGGCAGTGTCGGAGGTGAAGGAGCTAACGTATTCCTCGATCGCGCCCTGAATATCTTCAGCGGAGATTGTCAACTCTGCCATGGCTTTTCGTCTTCCTGCTTGTTGATTGTGGTCTCTGGCTTGTGGTTCAGTCTGTGCGTGCTTTAGTCCGGCAGCTGGTTCTCGGCTGCGGCGAGACGCGACGAGAGCGTACCGTCGATTACCTCGTCGCCGACCGAGATGGAAAGTCCGCCCAGCAGTTTGGGGTCGATCTGCATCTGCACCGTCACCGGGTGACCGTAGATCCGGCTGAGCACCTCGGTGAGGCGGGTGCGTTGTTGATCGCTGAGTTCGGCCGCGGCGCGGACATGTGCGACGACCTCGCCGCGGCGAGCAACCGCGACTGCGGCCAGGCCATTGACCGCGTCTTCGGCCGGCTCGCCTCGCAGCAACTCAATCGTCTGGGCCAGCAACGCGGCCGCGATCGGGTTGACACGGCCGGCAGCGCCCTCGAGTACGTTGCGCAGCAACTGGACCCGGCCTTCGGCGGATGCGCTGTAATCGCCCAGCAGGACTGCCAACCTGGGCTCGGCATCGAGGATGCGGCTGAACCGGAAGATCTGATCTTCCACCTCGTCAACCTGATCCGCTCGTTCGGCGCGCAACAACAATGCTTGCCGCGCAATGTGTTCAATGGCGTCCACGAGGTCGGAGTTGGTGGACCAGCGCGCCGATACGGCGGTACGGAGTACATCGAGCGTGGGTTCGCTGACTTTGCCGGACACCAGCCGCTCGAGCAAGCGGACGCGAGCGGCGGTGTCCTCGGCCGGCACGGTCAGATACCGGGTGACGACGACTTCACGGTTCAGCATGGTGGCGACCGATGCGAGTTCGTCGGCGAGCGTGGTCAGCTTTCTGTCGTCGAGGTCGCCTGCGGTTTCACCGAACCGCTCCGCCAGCTCGGTCAGCGCTCGACGGCTGGCTGACCGCATCTTGGCCAGCACCGGATATTCGACGGCGGCCTCAGATGGCGCCATCGCGTCGAGGTCGTTGAGAAAGCGGTCGACGGTGTCGGACTGCTGCGCCGAGTCGGCGACGTAGTCGCGCACCAGTTCCCCGGCCCGCCGCACGGATTCGGCACCGAAGTCCTGACGCAGCTGGCGAACCAGCTGCGCGCGCAACAGTTCGACCTGCTTGGCGCCCTGCACTTTGATGCGCTCAACTTCGACGTCGGCCTGCGCCCGCAGTTGTTCGGCGATACGTTCGGCGTCCGCATGAGCCTCTTCGGTGACCCGATGGGCTTCGGCCTTGGCCTCTTCCAGCGCCGTGTTGTGGGCTTCGCTGGCCTCCGTCAGCCGCTCGGCGGCAGCCGCTGAGTCTTCCAACTCTTTCCGCACCGTTTCTTGGCGCTCGACCATCAGCCTGCGCACCGGCGGCACGACAAAACGCCACACCAACAACACGATGACGATGAACCCGGCCAGCTGTCCGAAAAAGGTCGACATCTCGGTTACCTCGCCCCGGTGACCGTGGTCGTGGCGGTGACCTCGACGCCGAGGATACGGCTGGCCAAAGTCGTCGACATGCTCTCGACCTGAGAGCGCAGCTCCGCTGCCACCGCGTCGCCCTCCTGCTTGAGTTGCTCACCGGCGTCCTGCAACGTCGAGGACACCTGTTCTTCGGCGCGAGCACGCATATCCTCGACGACCTTGCGGCCGTCAGCCCGGGCGTCGTCTCGGGCGGCCGAGGCCTCGACCCGGGCTTCGGACATCGCTTTCTCGTAGTCCTCTTGGGCAGCAGCGAACTGCTCGGCCGACTTCTTGTTGTCCGCCAGCGTTTTGGTGACCATGTTCTCGCGCTCATGCAGCACCCGCATGATCGGCGGCACAACGAAAGTGCCGATCACGCCGAGCACGATCAAGAAGATGATCAGCTCGACGAAGAAGGTGCCGTTGGGAATGAGGAAGTTGTTGCCTCCCTCGGCTGCCTGGTTGGTGGCCAGGGCAAAAGCGCTCATGTCACCCATTTCTATTGATCAGGCGAGCGGGTTGGCGAAGACGAACAGCGCCATGAACGCCAGGTTGATGAAGTACATGGCCTCCACCAGACCGACGGTGATGAAGAACGGCGTGAACAACCGGCCCTGTGCCTCGGGCTGCCGGGCAACGCCGGAAATCAGCGCGTTACCGGCGATGCCATCACCGATGGCGGCGCCAACGGCACCGCCGCCCAAGATCAGTCCGCCGCCGATGAGCGCACCCATCGCGATTTGCGGATCTACTCCTGCCATTCCATACCCTCCTTGCTGGCTGGTAGCGGTCTACCAGTTTTCTGTCGTGGTCCTGCGCTCGGCGAGCCGGCCCTGTTAGTCGTGTTCTTCCAACTCCATCGCCTGGGCGAAGTACAAGATAGTCAGCAGCGCGAAGATGAACGCCTGGATCAACCCGACGAACAAGTCGAATGCCTTCCACACCGCGTTGGGGGCCCACAAGACATACGGCGGGAACAGCGCGATCAGCGCCACCAGAATCCCACCGGCGAAGATGTTGCCAAAAAGCCGGAGCGACAACGAGACCGGCTTGGCGATCTCTTCCACCAGGTTGAACGGGGCCATGAACGCGACGTGGCCCTTAAGCACTCTGAACGGATGCCCCAGGATGCCGCGGCGCCAGAAACCGGCTGCGTGGTAACAGATGAAGACGAACAACGCCAGCGCCAGAACGTAGTTGATGTCCGCGGCCGCTGAAGAGAGCAGTTCGCTGGCGTGCCCATGCTCGTCCTTGTACTGCAAAGGAAGCACCGACAGCCAGTTCGAGATCAGGATGTAGATGAAGATCGTCACCGCCAGCGGCAACACGAACGGTGCGATCCGCATGCCGATCGCGGCTTCGATCTGGTTGCGCATGCCGATGGTGATCGCTTCGAAGAACAGTTGGACTCCACCCGGCACCCCGCTTGACGTGACTTTGGCGCGCAGGAAGAACGCCAGTGCGATCACGATCACCGCGGCGATGGCACTCGACAGGATCGTGTCCGTGTTGACGGTCAGCCCGAACCAATCGGCTTTGTGATGCTCACCGACTTCGATTGCAGCATCGGCCAGGAGCGCCTTAGTCATCGCCGTCTCGCCTCCCCTCAGTGCCGGCACCGTCCAGTCCCAGGTCGGCGGTTCCCGTGCGTAACTTTTTCCAAACGGGCAGAGCGGTGCTCAGTACTAATAGCACCTGGAAAAGTGCAAGCCCGAACACCACACCGAGTCCCTCGGGCTTGAAGATGAAGGCGACGATCAGCCCGATCACGGAGATCACCAGCAGTCGGCCCGCCGAATTGACCGCCATCTTCGACTTGAGCGGGTGCGCGTCGGCAGTGATCGCCGTGACCGAACGCCGCACACCGAGTGCGTTGAGCAAACCCATGAGAAGGCCGATCCCAAAGAACACGCCGACCATCAGATGGCCAAGTGAAGCGCCGACGGCGATCGCCACGGCGGTCAGTGCAACGCAGATTACGAGCAGCCGAATCGGCCGGAATGCAACGGACGGAAACACCAACGGCGCGTCCTGCGCTGGCGTTGTCACTGCTGCACCTCAGTCCTCGCTAGGTTGTCGCGTGGGGGGCGTCGCCTGGTTGAATGTTGCGTGGCCCGTTGAGCGTATCGGAGGGCAATCAGCACGCTCGAGTCACCCAAGGAATAGCTCCCCATGTCGGTCTTACAACGGCCGGATCAGACGTGAGTCCGACGGCCGGGTGGCCGGCAACCCGCGAGGTTTCTTCGGGTTCTAGCTGCACGGTACCACATCGGCGACGACTCTACTACTCCTCGTCGTAGAGGTCGCCGCGGCCGCGTAGCAACGGGATCAGCGTGGCGATGATCGCGATCGCAAGTGCGCCCAGCATCACCGCGCCGGTGTCACGCGGATCGAAAAAGATCGTGCTCGCAGCGCCGAACGCGACGATGCCCACCCACAGGTAGATCAACAGCACCACGCGGCGGTGCGAATGGCCGATCTGCAGCAGCCGATGGTGCAGGTGCATCTTGTCGGGGCTGAACGGGCTGAGTCCGGCCCGGGTACGCCGGATGATCGCCAGCAGCATGTCCAGTGCCGGCACGAACATCACCGCTACCACCAACAGGAACGGCGACAACAGAGCAAACACGTCGCGCGCGCCATAAGCGTTCTGCGAGATCGGCCCCGCCGCCGTTGTCGACGCGGCGGCCAACATCAGGCCGATCAGCATCGAGCCGGAATCCCCCATGAAGATCCGGGCCCGGTAGAAGTTGTGCGGCAGAAAACCTAGACAGGCCCCGGCGAGGACCACCGAGATCACCGCCGGCGGATAGAACAGCACGTCGCCGCCATGGTCGCGCAGCATCCCGACCGAGAACATGCAGAATGCCAACGCGGTGATCAGTCCCAATCCGGCGGCCAGTCCGTCCAGGCCGTCGACGAAGTTCATCGCGTTGATGATCGACACGGTCAATGCCAGCGTGAGCAGGATCGAGGAGACCTGGTCCAGCACGATCGTGCCGACCCCGCCGAGCGGGATGTACAGCACGCTCCAGGCCACCCCCATCGTGACCAGCACACTGGCCGCGGTGATCTGTCCGGCGAACTTGGTCAGCGCGTCTAAGCCCCACCGATCGTCAATCAGGCCGATGCCCACGATCACCGCGCCCGCCACCAGCACAGCGGGCATGCCGGAGGAGTACACGAAGCCGCGGGTGAGCGCGGGAAGCTGCGACGCGAGGAAGACCGCGGCCAAGACGCCGAGGTACATCGCCAACCCGCCCATCCGCGGTGTCGGCGTCACGTGCACGTCGCGTTCGCGCGGGTAAGCGACCGCGCCGAACCGGGTAGCCAGCACGCGCACTGGTCCGGTCGCGAAGTAGGTGATGATCGCGGCAGCCAAACCCACCAGAACCAGCTCGCGCAGCGGGACGCCGGCGCCGCGATCAGACAAGGCGAGCAGACCGCCGGCAAGGCTGTCCACGTCGCTAGACATTCGCAAGACCGTACTCCACGCAGCTGCCGAGCAGATTAGCCCGTCAAACTGCCCGGATCCGCCTCGAGCACCGCGGCAATAGCCTCGGCAGTAACCGGGCCCGGACGCACGATGCGCGGCGTCGGCGCCGTCAGGTCCAGGATCGTCGAGGCCGCCTGTTGCGCCGATGTCCCCGCGTCGAGATAGATCTCGACGAGATCTCCGAGCTGCCGATGGGCGTCATCGGCGTCGACGGCGGGCGGACTGCCCGAGACGTTGGCGCTGGACACCGCCATCGGCCCGACTTCGCGCAGTAACTCGATTGCGACCGGATGCAAGGGCATCCGCAGCATCACGGTGCCCCGGGCGTCGCCGAGGTCCCACTGCAGCGACGGGGCCTGCTGGACGACCAGGCTCAGCGCGCCGGGCCAGAACGCGCGGATCAGTTTGCGAACTTCCTGCGGAACGGTCAGGGCCAGGCCGTCGATGGTGTTCCAGGAACCGACCAGTACCGGCACCGGCATGTCGCGACCACGGCGCTTGGCCGAAAGCAGCGCCGCCACCGCTGCGCCGTCGAACGCGTCAGCGCCGATGCCGTAGACGGTGTCGGTCGGCAACACCACCAGCCGGCCGTTCTTGACCGCCCCGGCAGCCGCCGCGATTCCGCGGGAACGCTGGCCCGGATCGGCGCAGTCGAAGCGCTCACTCATGCGCCGCTCCTTCTGTGCGCAGTCACGAACCTCGGCCGGCCGGCTAAATCCTCTCGCGCGACGACGTCATCGAAAAGCATTGTATCGGTGATCAGTTGGGCAGTCTGCTGTGACGTTGTGTCGTCGTGCTCGACCGCGAACAAACCGCCCGGCCGCAGCCACCGTGCGGCAAGACCGACGACCTCGGAAATCACCGTCATGCCATCCGGACCCCCAAATACCGCATGCTCCGGATCATGTTGGGAAACCTCGGGTTCCACCGGCGTGCCATCGGGAACATAGGGCGGGTTGGCGACGACGAGATCGACCTGACCGTCGAACTCTGAGAGCAGGCCCGGGACGGTGACGTCGGCGTGTACGAGTTCGACCGCGGTGTCCGTCGCATTCTCACGCGCGTACTCCAGTGCCGTATCGGCGTTGTCGATTCCCAGCACCCGGGCCGCCGGCCAGTACCGTGACAGGGCGACGGCCAATGCCCCCGATCCGGTACAGACGTCGACGATGACCGGATTGGCGGGAAGGCGTTGCGCGATAGCCCATTCCAAAAGTGTCTCGGTTTCAGGTCGCGGGATGAATACGCCAGGACCAACACGAAGAGTTACCGGCCCGAAATCCACGCTGCCGGTGAGGTGCTGTAGCGGCACCCGGCGCGAACGCTCGGTGATGACCGCGTCGTAACGCGCGAAGAAATCGTCATCGGGCGCGTCGAGCAGCGATAGCCTCCCGCGGTCACTACCTACCAAATGCGCAGCCAACTGTTCGGCATCGTAACGGGCAGAATCGATTCCGGCCTGTGCTAACGCAACTACAGCGGAGTCGATCGCGCGCCGCAGTGGGGTCGTCATGACTGTTGCAGCCGGGACTGCCGGTCAGCGACGCTCAGCGCGTCGAACAAGGCGTCGAGGTCGCCGTCGAGAACTTGGTCGAGATTGTGTGCCTTGAAACCGATTCGGTGGTCGGTGATGCGGTTCTCCGGGAAGTTGTAGGTGCGGATTCGCTCGCTGCGGTCCACAGTCCGGATCTGGCTGGCGCGGTCGGCCGATGCGTCAGCCAGCGCCTGCTCCTCAGCTATTGCCTGCAGACGGGCCGCGAGCACCTGCAGCGCGCGAGCTTTATTCTGCAGCTGGGAGCGCTCGTTTTGGCAGGTGACCACAATACCGGTGGGCAAATGGGTGATTCGCACCGCGGAGTCGGTGGTGTTGACGCCCTGACCGCCCTTGCCGGAGGAGCGGTAGACGTCGATCCGCAGATCCGACTCGTCGATCTGTACCTCGCCGACCTCCTCGGGCTCCGGATACACCAGCACACCGGCTGCCGAGGTATGCACGCGCCCTTGAGATTCGGTTACCGGGACGCGTTGCACCCGGTGCACCCCGCCCTCGAACTTCATCCGCGACCACACGCCGTCCGCGGAGTCGCCCTTGCTGGCAATGGTTAACGTGGCGTCCTTGTAGCCGCCCAGATCCGAGGTGGTCTCGTCGAGTACGGTCACCGTCCAGCCGTGCCGCTCGGCGTAGCGGATATACATCCGCGCCAGGTCGGCGGCAAACAACGCCGACTCTTCGCCGCCCTCCCCCGACTTGACCTCGAGCACGATGTCGTCGGCGTCGTGCGGGTCGCGGGGCGCCAGCATGTCGGTGAATTGAGTTTCCAGTTCGGCGGCCTGTGCTTCCAGCTCGGTGACCTCAGCAGCGAACGACTCGTCGGACGAAGCCAGCTCCCGCGCGGTCTCCAAATCACCGCGCACCGTCTCCAACTTGCGGTGAGTCGCGACGATCGGCGCCAACTGCGCGAACCGCCGCCCGACTTTGCGGGCGTCGGCGGGATTGCTGTGCAGTTCGGGGTCGGCCAGTCGAAGCTCGAGTTCAGCGTGTTCGGCCAGCAGCGCATCGATGGCTTGGACGCTTTGCGTCATGCTGGTCCCTTTCCGCAATGCCACCGACCCGAACACAAAACGACGCCCGACCTGTGCGGGTTCCGCGACAGGTTCGGGCGCCGGTGCTACTTGTCGGCTTCAGCCTGCTCGGTCTTGGCTGCCTTGTCGGCGCCAGCCTTGCGCTTGCCGTAGCGCTTCTCAAAGCGGGCCACCCGGCCGCCGCTGTCCAGGATCTTCTGCTTGCCGGTGTAGAACGGGTGGCACTGCGAGCAGACCTCGACCACGATGCGGCCGCTTTCCTTGGTGCTGCGCGTCTGGAACGTATTGCCGCAACCGCAGACCACGGTGGTCTCGCCGTATGCGGGATGAATGTCAGATTTCATGATTTCCTCTTCAATCGTCGGCCGCCGGGTCGCCCGCATCACATCGGCGATGGGACGTGAACCGGAACCTGAGGTGTCGGCGGTTGATTATGCCAGGTCAGCCGCCCTCATCCCAAACGCAGGGATGGGCCTGGGCATTCCCGGGCACCGGTTCGCTCAACCGGCGCTGGCCTGGCAGTCGCCTGGGCGGTCCAGGATGGCATAGGCGTTACCGCGTCCGATCCGGGTCCACAGCTGCCCGCCTTCAGGTGCGGCGCCCCGCGCCCTCAGTTCCCGTTTCAGGATCTTGTTGGTCGCCGTGCTGGGCAGGCTATCGGTGATCCAGACATAACGCGGCCACGCCTTGGGTGACAAATCGGGTTGGCCGGCCAGAAACTCGCCGAACTCCTCGGGCGTCAACCCGACGTTGTCAGCCAACACCGCCGCGGCCATCACCTGGTCGCCGACCTGCTCGTCGGGCACGGCGTAGACCGCGACTTGGCTGATGGCCGGCACCCGTTGCAGGATGCGTTCGATCGGCGCCGTCGTCATGTTCTCGCCATCGACGCGCAGCCATTCGCCGCTGCGACCGGCGAAGTAGATCCAGCCCTCCTCGTCGCGGTAGGCCAGGTCACCCGACCAGAACATGCCGTCCCGCAGCCGCGCGCCGGTGGCATCCGGGTCGTTGTAATAGCCCGCGAACAGCCCGGCGCCGGACGTGTTGACCAGCTCCCCGATCGCTTCCTCGGCGTTGGCCAGTGCGCCGTCGTCGTAGAAGGTGGCCACCGGGCATTCGCTGTTCGTGTCGGGGTTGTAGATGGCCACGCCGGGAAAGCCCCGGCCCAGCGAACCGGGCGGGCATCCGTCCTCGCGGGTGATGATGATGGCGCCCTCACTGGAGCCGAAGCCGTCCCACACCGTGCAGCCGAAGCGCCGGCCGAACTCGGCGATGTCGCGATCGCTGGCCTCGTTGCCGAATGCGACGCGGAGCGGGTTGTCGTGATCGTCGGGTTGCTCGGGCGTGGCCAGCACATAGGCCAGCGGCTTGCCGACGTAGTTCAGGTAGGTCACGCCGTAGCGGCGAAGGTCGGGCAGCAAACCGGACGCCGAGAAGGTTGCGGGCACCATCGCCGCGCCCGAGCCGACGGCCACGCTCCACCCCGCCAGTAACGCGTTGGAGTGAAACAGCGGCATCGACAGATAGCAGACACCGGAGGCGTCGACTCCGAAACGCTCGATCAGCGACGCGCCAGCGAACAGCACGGTCAGATGCATGACCTGTACCGCCTTGGGTTCGCCGCTGGTGCCCGAGGTGAAAATCATCATGAACGTGTCGGTTGCTGCGACCTCGCGGTACGGGGTCAGCTTGCCGGCACCATCCCGCACAGCCGACCAGTCGCTGCTCGCGGTGTCCACCACCTGCACTCCGGGCAGGTCCAGACCGTCGAGCAGCGCGCGGTGTGCGGAATCGGTGAGAAGTATCTGGCAATCGGCGCGCAGAATGTCTCGGGCCAGGGCGTCGCCGCGGCGGGTGTCGTTGATGCCGCACAACACATAACCGCCCAGGGCGGCCGCCGCCATCGCAGTGAGCATCTCGGGGGTGTTGCCCAGCAACGCGCCGACATGCATTGGTCGGTCGGGATCGGCGATGCCGATCAGCGCGGCGGCGGTCGCCGAGGCATCCGCCAGATGTTCACGCCAGGTCCACACCCGGTCGCCGCATTTCACCGCTGGAGCGTCGTCGGCAACTCGTTCGCGAAGCAGTTGCTGAAGAGTGTCCGCCACGGACTCGCACATTACCGACGCGACGTCCATTGCTTGGCGGTACGGCCGTGTGCCTCGCCACCGTCGATGTGCTACGTACGGTCAGTCGTTGTCTAAGCCGCCCGGCGTCGTCTTGGACACCTGCACCAGGAACTCGTAGTTGGTCTTGGTTTTCCGCAGCTGCGACATCAGCAAGTCGATGGCTTGGTGGGAATCCAGCCCCGACAGCACGCGGCGTAGCTTGTGCACGATGCCGAATTCGTCGGGCGACAGCAGCAGTTCGTCTTTGCGCGTACCTGATGGGTTCACGTCGACTGCCGGGAACACCCGCCGTTCGGAGATCTTGCGGTCCAGCTTGAGCTCGGCATTACCCGTGCCCTTGAACTCCTCGAAAATGACTGTGTCACCGGTGGATCCAGTCTCCACCATCGCGGTGGCGATGATGGTCAGCGAGCCGCCTTCTTCGATGTTGCGGGCGGCGCCGAGGAAGCGCTTCGGCGGGTAGAGGGCCGTGGAGTCCACACCACCGGACAGGATGCGGCCCGAGGCCGGCGACGCGTTGTTGTAGGCGCGCCCGAGGCGGGTGATCGAGTCGAGCAACACCACAACGTCTTTGCCCTGTTCGACGAGCCGCTTGGCGCGTTCGATGGCAAGCTCTGCGGCCTGGGTGTGATCCGACGGCGGGCGGTCGAACGTCGAGGAGATGACCTCGCCCTTGACCGAACGCTGCATGTCGGTGACCTCCTCAGGTCGCTCGTCGACGAGCACGACCATCAGGTGGCATTCCGGGTTGTTCTTGGTGATCGCGTTGGCGATGTCCTGCAGGATCGTGGTCTTACCGGCCTTGGGCGGCGACACGATCAGCGCACGCTGACCCTTACCGATCGGCATGATCAAGTCGATGACCCGGGTGGTCAGCCGATCGGGGGTGGTTTCCAGCCGAAGCCGCTGATTGGGATACAACGGGGTCAGCTTGGTGAAATCGGGACGCTTCTTGGCGTCCTCGACCGGTCCGCCGTTGACGGTGTCCAATCGGACCAGCGGGTTGAACTTCTGCCGCTGATTGGGCTGTTCACCGTCCTTCGGTAACCGCACAGCGCCGGTCACCGCATCGCCGCGCCGTAAACCGTTCTTGCGCACCATGTTCATCGAGACATAGACGTCGTGCGGCCCGGCCAGATAGCCGGACGTGCGCACGAACGCGTAGTTATCCAGTACGTCGAGGATGCCGGCCACCGGCTGGACGACGTCGTCCTCGCGCAGTTCGGCTTCGCCTCCGTCGCCCGACCGTTCGCCGCGGCGCCGCCGTTCGCGGAACCGGCGGCCGCGTCGGCCCTGGCGGCCGTCGCCGTCGTCGTCGCTGCCGCGGTTCTGCTGCCCGCCGCCGTCGCGTTGGCCTTGGTCTCCGGCTTTGTCCGAATCGCGCTCGTCGGTCTTCGTGCCCTGTTGGTCACGTCCGCGCTTGTCGGCGTCGTCTTGCTCGGCTTTGTCGGCCTGCTTGCCCTGCTCGGGTGCATCGTTGGCCGGTGATCCCGCCTGGCGTGAGGCGCCGCGGCGTTCCCGGCGCGGGGCGTCGGACTCGGAGGAAGTTGCGGTTTGGTCGGCCGAGTTGTCGTCGGACTTGCCGCTATCACCGGCCGATGCACCATTGGTGTGCCCGCGGCTTTCGCGGATCGCGGCAATCAGTTCGTTCTTGCGCATCCCGGATGTGCCTTTGACACCCGCTCGATTGGCCAGCGCGCGCAGTTCGGGCAGCACCATCGTCGACAGCGAACCGTCCGACTCCTTATTGGCATCCACCGCCGACGTAGCTTCGTCTGAGGCGGCGGGAGTGTTTGTGGTCACGGAATTCGACAGCTTCTGGTCGTCAGTGCTGTCGCCAGCCGTGATGAGGTCCGTATCAGTCACGGATTTCCTTTCTTTCCCTCACTGATCAGCTCACGCGAGGGGTTCGTAGCATTCAGCCAAATCGCCGAGTGCTGCCAACCATCGACTCTGCAACGGTGATCACCACGATCGGCGGTATATATGGCGAACCATCGTCCATGAGAAGAATTGGTGGTCGTCCTAGCCGCAATCCAGTATTGATGCAGATGCAGATGCTGCGATTGGCTGGACGGCTCCGAGGATAACCCGCTTTGTGGTCGGAAGCAAGAAACCCCCGCCCTGGCCTGTTGGGGTCAATTGGAGGCGGCAACGCCGGCGCTCCAGCGAACTCCGTCGCCGACGGTCATCTCGCTGACAGCGAACCCATTTACGAGGCCGTACTCGACGGCCTCAGCGGGCAACTCTGGCTCCGTACTCAACGCGATCACCGCAGGTCCGGCACCGGAAAGCACAGCTGCAATGCCACAACGTCGCAACAGCCGAAGATATTCCGCAGAGGTCGACATCGCGGGGGCACGCTGCGGCTGGTGCAGCACATCCTCAGTTGCCGTCATCAGCAGATCGGGCCGCTCGGTGAGCGCGACCACCAACAGTGCTGCGCGGCTGATATTGAAGCGGGCGTCATCGTGGCTGACCTGGGTGGGAAGCAGCATCCGCGTCTCGGCGGTGGAGGAGCGATCTTCGGGAATCGCGGGAAACAAGTGGATGTCGGGATGAAGTCGCAGCCGTACCGCCGCGTAGCCCGGCGGGTTGCAGCTGCGGTCGATCCACGACACCACTGCGCCACCCAGTACGGAGGCCGCGGCGTTATCGGGGTGGCCTTCGAATTCCGACGCCAACTGAATGAGTTGGGTCTCATTCAAGAGCGTCGAATCCGCTTGCGCCAGAAGGCCATTAACCGACGCCAGGCCGCCGACCACAGCCGCCGCTGATGAGCCGAGACCGCGAGAGTGTGGAATGACGTTGCGGCATCGCACCACTAAGCCGGGCGCACTGACGCCCGCCGCCCGCAGTCCGCACCGGATGGCTCGAACCACCAGGTGACGCGCGTCCCGTGGAAGCTGATCGGCATCCTGGCCCTCAACCTCAACCTGCACGCCGGAATCTGTTGTCTCTACAATGATTTCGTCATAGACACTCAGCGCCAAGCCGATGCTGTCGAAGCCCGGGCCAAGATTGGCGCTGGACGCCGCAACGGTAGCGCTCGCCAGCAGCCCGGCCGGCAGCATTTGGGTCATGCCAGTCCCAACTTCGCGCCGACAGCTACCGGATCCACCGGCACGGCCGAGACGCTCGGCATGTCCTTCAGCGCGGTGTCCGGATCCTTGAGGCCATTGCCGGTCACGGTACATACCACCGTCGATCCACGCGGCACCCAGCCGTCCTCGATGGATTTGAGCAGACCGGCGACGCTGGCAGCGGATGCGGGTTCGACGAAGACTCCTTCAGCGCGCGCCACCAAGTGATAGGCAGCGAGAATCTCGTCGTCGGTGGCGGCCAGGAAGCGTCCGTTGGATTGTTGTTGCGCCTCGACGGCCGAGGACCACGACGCAGGCGAGCCGATCCGGATCGCAGTCGCGATGGTTTCGGGGTGGCTCACCGGTTCCCCCAACACCAGCGGCGCCGCACCGGCCGCCTGGGTGCCCAACATTCGCGGCAGTCTATCGGTGATCCCCTGCCGGTGGTATTCGTTGTAGCCCTTCCAATATGCGGTGATGTTGCCGGCGTTGCCGACTGGCAGCGCGTGGACGTCCGGCGCGCTGCCCAACGCATCGACGATTTCGAAGGCGGCCGTTTTCTGTCCCTCGATGCGTACCGGGTTGACGGAGTTGACCAAGGAGATCGTCGGGAAGTCGGCCGCCATCTTGCGGGCAAGTTCCAGACAGTCGTCGAAGTTGCCGTCGATTTGAATGATCTTGGCGCCGTGCATAACCGCCTGAGCCAGCTTGCCCATCGCGATTTTGCCCTGCGGTATCAACACCGCACAGGTGATGCCCGCGCGCGCAGCGTATGCGGCCGCCGAGGCCGAGGTGTTGCCGGTCGACGCGCACAGCACGGCCTGCTGGCCGCGGGCCACCGCATCGGTGACCGCCATCGTCATGCCGCGGTCTTTGAACGAACCGGTCGGGTTGAGGCCCTCGACCTTCAAATGCACTGTGCAGCCGGTCTGCTCGGAGAGTCTGGTCGCGTGGATCAACGGGGTGCCGCCCTCCAGCAGCGTGACCGGCGTCCAGTCATCACCGACCGGCAACCGGTCGCGGTAGGCGGCGATCACGCCCGGCCAGGGCTGGTGCGTGCCGGTTTTGGCGGTGCTCGTGGGACTCATGCGCTGGTTCCTTCCAGTCGCAGCACGCTGGCGACGGCCTGAACCGCATCCAAATCGGCCAGCGCGGCGACAGTCTCCGACAATGCGCTGTCGTTGGCCCAGTGGGTGACGACCACGACGCGTGCGCCGACCCGCTGGCCGTCGTCGTCGACGACCCCTTCCTGGCGGACCTCGGCGATACTGACTTCGCGTTTGGCGAACTCAGCTGCGACCGAAGACAGTACGCCCGGTTCGTCGGTAACGTTCATCCTGACGTAATAGCGAGTCAAGATGAGGCCCATCGGGGCGATCGGCAGCTGGGCATATCGGGACTCGCGCGGGCCACGGCTGCGCATTACCCGGTTGCGGGCGGCCATCACCAAGTCGCCGGTCACCGCCGACGCCGTGGGCGTCCCGCCGGCGCCCTGACCGTAGAACATCAGCCTGCCGGCGGCTTCGGCCTCGACGACCACGGCGTTGAATGCGCCGTTGACGGTGGCCAGCGGATGCTCGAATGGCACCAGCGCTGGATACACCCGTGCTGAAACCCGTTGCTTTTCGCCGGCGCGCGTAATGCGTTCACAAATCGACAACAGCTTGATGGTGCAGCCCAGGGCCCGTGCGGCCGCGAAGTCGTCGGGGGTGACCTTGGTGATGCCTTCGCGGTAGACGTCATCGGCGGTAACCCGGGTGTGGAACGCGATCGACGCCAAGATCGCGGCTTTGGCGGCGGCGTCGTAGCCTTCGACGTCGGCGGTGGGGTCGGCCTCGGCATAACCCAGCGCGCTCGCGTCGGCCAGTGCACTCGCGTAGTCGGCACCGGTCGAATCCATCTCGGAAAGGATGTAGTTGGTGGTGCCGTTGACGATGCCGGCCACCCGCTGCACCGTGTCGCCGGCCAGCGACTGGGTCAGCGGGCGGATGACGGGGATCGCACCGGCCACAGCCGCCTCGAAATAGAGGTCCACGTTGGCGCTTTCGGCTGCCTGCGCGAGCTCCCCGGTGGAGGTCGAGAGCAGGGCCTTGTTGGCGGTGACCACGGACTTGCCGCGTTCGAGCGCCGACAGGATCGCCTTGCGGGCCGGTTCGACCGGTCCCATCAGTTCGATGACGATGTCGACATCTTCACGCGAGACCAGTTCTTCGACATTGTCGGTGAGCATCTCGACCGGAACACCCCGGTCGGCGGCGACCCGTCGCACACCGATACCGCGCAGTACCAGCGGCGCGCCGATCCGGGCCGCGAGGTCGTCAGCACTGTCTTCGATGATCCGGACGACTTCGCTGCCGACGTTGCCCAGTCCCAGTACCGCTACCCCGACTGGCGTTTCAACTCTGCTCACGACTCACCTCCAGACACAGTAGATCGTCGACCGTCTCCCGGCGCAGAATTAGCCGAGCCTGCCCGTCCCGCACCGCGACGACCGCGGGACGGCCGATCAAGTTGTAGCGACTCGACAGCGAATAGCAGTACGCGCCGGTCGCTGCGACGGCCACCAGGTCACCCGGCCGTAAGTCGGCCGGCACCCAGGTATCGCGAACAACGATATCGCCACTCTCACAATGCTTTCCGACGACGCGGGCCAGCGTCGGCGGGGAGTCGCTGGCACGAGAGACCAGCCGAACGTCGTACTCCGCCCCGTAGAGCGCAGTGCGGATGTTGTCGCTCATGCCGCCGTCGACGCTGACATAACAGCGTTGCACAGCCGCGCTCACATCGACGTTCTTGACGGTGCCGACCTCGTAGAGGGTGATGGTCCCCGGCCCGGCGATGGCGCGTCCGGGTTCGACGATCAGCCGCGGTGCGGGCAAGCCCACGGCCGCTGACTCGTTCTGCACAATCGTGCTGAGCTTGGCGGCCAGATCGTGTATCGGCGGCGGATCGTCGGGCGGGAGATACGAGATACCCAGTCCACCACCAAGATCGACGATGGACATCTGCGCGGTCTTCTCGACGCCGAACTCAGCCACCACGTCGCGTAGCAGCCCGATGACGCGGTGCGCGGCCAACTCGAACCCGCCGACATCAAAGATCTGCGAGCCGATGTGACTGTGCAGGCCGACCAGCCTCAGGTGATCGGCGGCAAAGACCCGGCGCACCGCGGTCATCGCCGCGCCGTTGGCCAGCGAGAGCCCGAACTTCTGGTCCTCGTGTGCCGTGGAGATGAATTCGTGGGTGTGCGCCTCCACGCCGACGGTGACCCGGACCAGGACGTCCTGAACGACGCCGGCCTCACCCGCGATCACGTCGAGACGTTCGATCTCGGTCATCGAGTCCAACACGACATGACCAATTCCGGCCTTGACCGCCGCGGTCAACTCCGCCACCGATTTGTTGTTGCCGTGCAGAGCGATCCGCTCAGCGGGGAACCCGGCGTGCAGCGCCACGGCAAGCTCCCCGCCGGTGGCTACGTCAAGTGAGAGACCTTCCTGGTCGACCCAGCGGGCAATCTCGCTCGACAGGAACGCTTTCGCGGCGTAGTGCACGTTGCCCCCGCCGCCGAAGGCTGCCGCGATCTCTCGGCAGCGCGAACGGAAGTCGTCTTCGTCGATGATGAACAGCGGCGTGCCGTACTCGCGTGCCAGCTCGGTCACTTTCGTCCCAGCGAGACTGACCACGCCGTCGTCGCCGCGAGTCACGTTGCGCGGCCACACATTCGGCGCCAGCTGCAGCATCTCCTGCGCGGTCTGCGGCCGCGGTGGAGCGCTGGCGTGATGACTCTCTTCGGCGTGCCGCGGACCGGCGGGATGCGCGTTCACATTCGCTCCGGAGCGCTGACACCCAGGATCGCCAAACCGTTGGCGATGACCTGGCGGGTGGCCTGGCACAGCGCCAGGCGGGCGGCGTGCAATTGGTTGGGTTCCTCGTCGCCCTGCGGCAACACCCGGCACGAGTCGTAGAAGCGGTGGTAGTCCCCGGCGAGGTCTTCCAGGTAGCGGCACACCCGGTGCGGTTCCCGCAGCGACGCCGCGGTTTTCAGTACCCGGGGGAATTCACCCAGCCCGCGGATGAGCGTGCCCTCCTTGTCGTGGGTGAGCAACTCCAGGTGACCGGTGTCAGGGATCAGTCCGAGTTCGACGGCGTTGCGGGCCAATGCGGAGAGCCGGGCATGTGCGTATTGCACGTAGTAGACCGGGTTTTCGTTGGATGCCGACGACCACAATGCCAGGTCGATGTCGATCGGGGTATCCACTGAGGACCGAATCAGGCTGTAGCGGGCGGCGTCGACGCCGATGGCCTCCACGAGGTCGTCGAGGGTGATCACGGTGCCGGCCCGCTTGCTCATCTTCACCGGCTGGCCGTCGCGGACCAGGTTGACCATCTGGCCGATGAGCACCTCGACGGTGGCCGGGTCGTCGCCGAAGGCGGCCGCCGCGGCCTTCAGCCGGGAGATGTAGCCGTGGTGGTCGGCGCCGAGCATGTAGATGCACAAGTCGAAACCGCGTTCGCGCTTGTCCAAGTAGTAGGCGAGATCGCCGGCGATGTAGGCGGGTCGACCGTCGCTTTTGATGACAACACGGTCCTTGTCGTCACCAAAGGCGCTGGTGCGCAACCATGTTGCGCCGTCCTTTTCGTAGATGTTGCCGTTTTCCCGCAGTCGGGCGATGGCGTGCTCGACACGGCCGCTGGTGTGCATCGACTCTTCGTGGGTGTAGACGTCGAAGTCGGTGCCGAACTCGTGCAGCGACTCCTTGATGTGGGTGAACATCAAGTCGACGCCGATCGCCCGGAAGGTTTCGTGCTGCTGGGCTTCGGGTTGGCTGAGCGCCTCAGGGGCTATTTCAAGCACCTGGGCGGCGATGTCGCTGATGTAGCTGCCCGCGTAGCCGTCCTCGGGCGTCGGCTCCCCCGTGGCGGCGGCGATCAGCGAGTTGGTGAACCGGTCGATCTGTGCGCCGTGGTCGTTGAAGTAGTACTCACGGGTGACGGCGGCGCCCTGGGTCGTCAGCAACCGGCCCAGCGCGTCGCCGACGGCGGCCCAGCGGGTGCCGCCGATGTGGATCGGTCCGGTGGGGTTGGCCGAGACGAACTCCAGGTTGACCCGGTGGGCGGCCTGGGTGTCGGAGTGGCCGTAGGTGGGGCCGGCGTCGATGACGTTATTGACGATGACACCCTGCGCCGAGGCGTCCAGGCGCAAGTTGATGAAGCCTGGTCCGGCCACCTCCGCCGAGGCGATGCCGTCGGCCTGGGCCAGTGCCTCAGCAAGCCACCCGGCGAGCTCGCGAGGGTTGGCGCCGACCTTCTTGGCGAGTTGCAGCGCCAGGTTGCTGGCGTAGTCGCCATGCTCGGGGTTACGCGGCCGCTCAACCGTCACCGCGTCCGGCAGCGCGGCAGCATCGAGCCCGTGCTCGGTCAGCACCGCGGTCGCGGTGGCCTTGAGCAACTCGGCCAGGTCGGCGGGGGTCACGAGGGTCCATCCTATTGGCTGGGGTGCCTGGGCCCCGAATCGCTCCGGTCGTCGGACAGCCGCTTTGATGAGTTAGTCTGTCGGAGCCCCACGGCGCAGCATGTCACGCGTGCGCCCCCGTAGCTCAGGGGATAGAGCGTCTGCCTCCGGAGCAGAAGGCCGCAGGTTCGAATCCTGCCGGGGGCACTCCCGTCGTCGCAGGTCACTCGCCAGACGATTCGGCGGATTTGGTGGCGCGAATGATCGCGGCGTGCATTCCGTCGGCGACTTGGTGAGTGAAAGTGACTGAGGCATCGGTGAATCCGGCCGCGCCTAGGCCGTCGAGGTATTCCTGTTTGGACAGGGCTCCGGCGATGCAGCCGTAATAGGAGCCGCGCTCGGCGCGGTCGGGCGGGGTCAGATGGTCCTCCGCGACAACGTCGGAAATCCCGATCCGGCCACCGGGGACCAGGACGCGAAACATTTCGGCGAGCACGGTCGCCTTGTCGACGGACAAGTTGATAACGCAGTTGGAGATCACTACGTCGACGGCAGCGTCCGGCAGCGGGATGTCCTCGATGGTGCCTTTGCGGAATTCGACGTTGGTGGCGCCGGCTTTCGCCTTGTTCGCTTCGGCAAGGGCCAGCATCTCGTCGGTCATATCGACGCCGTAGGCGAACCCGTCCGGCCCGACACGCTGCGCCGAGAGCAGAACGTCGATCCCGCCGCCGGAGCCCAAGTCAAGGACACGTTCGCCCTGGTGAAGCTCCGCGACGGCGGTCGGGTTGCCACAACCCAGGCTCGCTGCAACAGCATCAGCGGGTAATTCGGAATGTTCACCAGCGCTGTATAAGCCGGCGCCGAATGAGATGTTGAGGTCCGCCGAGCCGCCCGACGCGCAACAGCTCTCCGCAGTCAGCACGTCGGTGTTGGTCGCGCCGGTGCTCACCGCCGCCGCGGCCGCGGCGTAGCGCTCCCGTACTTGTTCGCGGAGTTCCGAGTCTTCGGTCGCCATTTCCAATGCTCCTTCATATCGATGTCTGTCGATGTGACAAAGGTGCCGCATCCATCGATGGTTGTCAATGGGTGTGGCAGAATCGGGGCGTGCCACGCACTGCTGCGCCCACGACTGCGGAATCGTCGCTCGTCGCCGACATGGCGGCGTGCTGCAGCCCGCTCACCGGTGCGGTGCTGGACAGTGCGGCCGCCGAACAGTTAGCTGCAGTGCTCAAAGCGCTTGCCGAGCCGACGCGGCTGCGCCTGGTATCCCTGATCGCGGCGCATGAGGGCGCCGAGGCGTGTGTCTGCGAGCTGACCGACCCCGTGGGTCTATCGCAGCCGACCGTGTCGCACCATTTGAAGATCCTCGTCGAGGCCGGGCTAATTGAACGGGAGCAGCGCGGCAAATGGGCGTATTACCGGCTCGTACCTGACGTGTTGGACACGCTGGCCGACACACTGGGCAGCACCACTCGGCCACATCGGCGGGTGTGAACTGCCCGAGAACCTTGATCTAGGACAGTTATTAACGCCCGCGTCGCCGCGTCACCGCGCAGCGGAGTCGGCCTGGGGCTTATCTTGGCGTCCGCGAATCTCTCTGCGTAACGCGATGATCTGCTTTTCCAGCTCGAAGATCGCGGTGCTGGTGTGCCGGATCGCGACCAACATGACGACGAGCAGCTTGAGCGGGTTGCGCCCGGCTTTCACGCCCAGCTTGGCCAGCGCGTCGCGGAGCTCGCGGCTGGTCACTGCCTCAGGATCGAGTTCATAGTTACGAATCTGGCTGAAACTTTGGTGTTCTTCCTCATCCAGCTGTTCATCTTTTTTCATAAGTCCCGACCGTAGAGCAGGACACGACAAGCGCACTGCGGTTTGGTCCCAACACCTCAGCGCATCGGTTACGTAATGTCGACGTGGACACGGGGCCAGGAATTGTTGGCGTAGCCCTTCGGGTTCCAGAGCGACGCAGCCGATTCGGGGTGAGTGGCACCCGTCGCGTCCCATGCGCGGGCCATCACCGTCAACGGTCCCGGCCGAGTCGTCACGGTCAGCGACCAGTGCTGCCACGCCCATCGGCTCGCTGGCGGGTTGAGTTCGGCTGTGCGCCAGCTGCGACCCTCATCGAGCGACACGTCAACCCGGGCGATGCCGTGATTGCCGTCGGCGAAGGCATACCCGTGAATGGTCAGCGATCCACTGGGAACTCGGCCACCGTCGGTGGGAGCAAGAATGTCGCAATTCAGCGGCACCGACGACAACGAGATGCCTTCACCCGGAGCGACGGTGTCGGGGTCGCGGTCCGCGGGCAGCAGCCGGTAGGCCACTGCTTGAAAATAGTTCTGCGACGGCGACTCTTGCACCGTGACGGTGTCGACCCATTTGACGCTGCGGGCGCCGATGTATCCAGGCACGACTACCCGCACTGGGCCGCCGTGGATCCGTGGCAGCGGTTGATGATTCATCTCCCAGGCCAGCAGCACTTCGTCCGACATGGCCTTTTTCAACGGAATCGAACCACCGAAAACCTGAGCCGGCGAGGCTATCGAAGACCTGTCGGGAGCCGCGAACGCGACGTGCAAGCCGTGGTCAGGACGGGCATCGGCGGCGTCGAGCACGTCTGCCAGTGCGACGCCGCGCCATACCGCCGTCGAGGTCGCTCCCGAGCCCCACGGATCCTCACCGACAATGTGGCGAATCTCGTTGAACTCGTCGCGCCGGTTGCCCGCGCACTGCAAAGTGGCGATAACAGTGTGGACCTTGAACGCGCTGGTCAGCTCCTCGAAGCTCAAACTCAGCGGCTTGGCGACGAGTCCATCGACACGCAGGCGCCAACTGTGGACCGGGATGTCGGGAATCGGACCGTGATTGCGGCAATAGAACGTATTCAGCGGGGTGATTTCGCTCCTGGCCAGCTCCGCGGCTGCAGCTTCAGCGTTGAACGGGCAGTGCTCGTGCACGATGGTGGCCGCGCTCTTACCCCACATCTGTCCAGCTTGCCGCAAGATCGCGGTTTGCTGAGCGATTGCGACGCGGAGCCGGCAATCTCCGCCTAAAGCTCAGCTGCGACGTCGGCGGCTCGCCTAAGTTGGTCCAGATCGGAACTGGTTGGAATGAGTTGGATTTCGTCGGTGCCGATCGCTTTGAAGCTGCGCAGCACCGCCAGCAGTTCTTCCTCACTACCGGCAAATCCCGTCGCGGGGGCCATCGCATCGACGTACTCCGCCGGTATCCAGTTCATGTAGCGGCGCAGGTGCCGGTGCACCTGTTCCCGGGCATCATCGCCGGACCCGAGCGCAAACCAGAACGACGTTGCCAAGTGGGGTGGGGCCTTGCCGGCCTCGGCCCACGCGGCCCGTGCCACGTCGAACAGCTCGTTCTGCTTTGTGGCGTCGACGTCCAACGTGGTACCGGCCAGCCCGTCGGCCCAGGCGGAAGCGCTGCGGATGGTCTTGGGCCCGATGCTGCCGACCAGCAGCGGCGGCCCACCTGGCTGCGCCGGTGCCGGCCCCACTGGCGACACCGACTCGGTGATCTTCTCGCCCGCCCACACGCGCTTCATGATCGCTACCCGCTCAGCCATGCCGCGCATCGTTTGCGTCGCCACGTCTGCGCCCACCGCCTGGTAGTCCTCGTTGCGCCCGCCTATCCCGATACCGACCGCCAGGCGGCCGCCGCACAGCATGTCCCCTGTGGCCAGCGCCTTGGCCAGCATCACGGGGTCATGCAGCTGGGGCACGATCACCGTCGTCACCAACCGGGCTCGATCGGTCCATGCGGCCAGCGCACCCAGCAGGGTCACAGTGTCGGGGTTTTCGAATGCGATCCGCTCGCCCCAGCACAGTGACGAGAACGGCCCCTCGTCGATCGCACGCGCCCAGGCCGCTAGCACACCCGCATCCAAATCCGGCTCCATCACCGGCATCGTCATTGCTATCTGCACGACCGTGATTCTGGCAGCATGTCTCGGGTGGGCATCACCACCACCTCTATTGCGCACCTTCGGCTCACCGTGACCGATATCGAGCGATCCCGCCGGTTCTACGAGAGTGTGTTCGGTTGGCCGGTTTTGCTTGAGGTGCCCGACAACGCCGGGGCCGCGACCCGCAACCAACTCGGGTTTCTATTCGGTGGTGTCATCTACGACCTGGGCGGTGCGCTGATCGGTTTACGTCCGGTTGCGAACGACCGCTTTGACGAGGACCGCGTCGGCTTGGACCATCTCGCTTTCCGGGCCGCCAGCAAGGACGAATTAGATGCTGCAGCCGAGCATCTCGACGATTTGGGTATCGACCACGAGCCGGTCAAGGACATCGGACCGTCCTACATCCTGGAGTTCCGCGACCCGGACAACATCGCCTTGGAGTTGACCGCCCCGAAGTAGTCGACACCCCCCGCGAGTGTGCGCAGAATGACATCAGTTGCGGCGTGTCGACGTACAAACACGCACGCTCGCCGGAGATCCGGAGATATGGAGCAGCACAATGCCGATTGCTTTCAACCACACCATCGTCGCGGCTCGCAACAAGCGGGAGTCGGCGACATTTCTGACCGAATTGTTTGGGCTGCCGGATCCGGTACCGTTCGGGCACTTCTTGAGCGTCCGACTCGAGCACGGCGCCGACCTCGACTACTCCGAGGTCCCCGACGGCGCGGAGATCCATCCACAGCACTATGCGTTTCTGGTTTCCGAAGAGGACTTCGACGCGATCTACGGCAAAATTCAGTCGCGCGGGCTGCAGCACTGGGCGGATCCGCGAGGCCAGCGGCCCGGCGAGATCAACCACAACGACGGCGGTCGCGGCGTGTACTTCCAAGACCCCAGCGGTCACTTCCTGGAGATCATCACCCGGCCATACGGTTCGGGCTGAAACTAATCGTCAAGTTTGCGAGCGACGCGAGCGTGCGCAAAACCGGCTTTTGACTCGGCGTGTCGGCCGCGGACACGCACGCTCGCGCGGTTACGGGCGGGGGCCGTGGCGCTGGCTTTCCTGGTCCCGATAGTCATCGGCAAGCTGCGCGACGTGTTTGGGCAGGTTGCTCGACGCCACGTCGGCCACCGTCGTTTCCTCCAGCACCGAGCGCATGCTGGCCCGCAACGCCCGCCATACGTCGGTGAGCGCGGCGGTCGGACCGGAATAGGGCAGATCGCCGAGCCCGATGTCGCGGACACTGGCCAGCGGCCCGTCAATGCAGCGCAACACGTCGCCGATGCTGATTTCGGTGCCGGGGCGCGCCAGTTCATAGCCGCCGTCGCGGCCGCGGTGGCTGCGGACCAGACGATCAGTGCGGAGGTCGGACAGAATGTCGACGAGAAACTGCGAAGGTATGCCCTGCGCTTGGGCCAGCTCGTCGGTTTTGACCAGTGCGCCGTCGTCGACCGTTGCTAGTTGCACCATCGCGCGCACCGCGTATTCCGCCTTGGCCGACATCCGCATGCTGTGGATTCTGCCACTGCTCTGCGGTTAGCCGGTCGCAGCCAACACGGCCTTGGCGTATTCGGGACGGCATACCACCACGTCGGGCAACAGCGGGTCGGCACGGTTGTACTCCAGTGGTGTCCCGTCGATCCGCGAGGTGTGCAGTCCGGCCGCCCGGGCCACTGCGACAGGTGCTGCGGAATCCCATTCGTATTGCCCGCCGGCGTGGACGTAGACATCGGCCAAACCCTGCACGACGGCGGCCACCTTGGCTCCGGCCGATCCCATCGCCACCAGGGTGCCGTCGAGGTGGTCACGGACCCGCAGGACAATGGCCGGCGGCCGGGTGCGGGATACCACGATTCGCGGCGGACCGGAATATGCCGGTGGGAACGCGACGTCGGGTGTGGCCAGCGTGACACCTTGCGCGGGCAGCGCGACCGCCCCGGCAACGAGTTCCCCAGATTCCCACAGGGCGACATGCACTGCCCAGTCATCGCGGCCGAGCTCAGAGAACTCCCGAGTGCCATCCAACGGGTCGACGATCCACACCCGGCGGGCCTGCAACCGCACCGGATTGTCGGCGCCTTCTTCGGAAAGCACCGCATCCTCGGGCCGCTCACGCGCCAGGGCATCCATCAACAAATCGTGGGAGCGCTTGTCCCCCGCCGCTTTTCGCTCGCCCTCCGTCGCGTGGGACAGCTCGTCTCGCACGGCAAGCAGCAGCTCACCGGCCTGACCGGCTAGCTGCGCGGCCAGCTCGCGATCGTTCACGCGCCGGGCTCGAGCAGGTCGATGACTTGCTGCGCCAACTCCTCGAGGCTGCGGTCCGACGCGAGCCGCAGATCGGGGTTTTTCGGCCGCTGATAGGGACTGTCGATACCGGTGAAATGCGTGATCAATCCGGCGCGGGCCTTCGCATAAAGACCCTTCGGGTCCCGTTTCTCGCAGTCCTCCAGCGGCGTGTCACAGAACACCTCGACGAATTCGAGGCCGGCCTCGACGTGGACCTGTCGGGCCAGTTCGCGGTGCTCGACAAGTGGGCTGATCGCCGGTACCAGCACGGTGTGGCCCGAATCGGCGAGCAAGGCCGCCACGTGCGCCAGCCGGCGCAGATTCTCGGCCCGGTCGGCCATGGAAAATCCCAGATCGGCGTTCAGGCCGTGCCGCAGGTTGTCGCCGTCGAGAACATAAGCAGGCACGTCTTGTTCCAGTAGCTTGCGCTCGACCAGCATGGCCACTGAGGACTTGCCCGACCCCGACAGACCGGTGAACCACACGGTGCGACCCCGCGCCATCCGGTCCTCGGCGGTCACCAGCGACGTGTGCCGCACCGTGTTCGGGCTCGCGGTGCGGGCCGAGACGTCGCGCAGCACCATGCCCGCCGCCACGGTGCCATTGGTGGCCGGGTCGATGAGGATGAACGATCCGGTGCTGGCGTTACGGCTGTATTCGTCGAGCAGCAGCGGCACCTGGGTGCGCAGTGAGATGCGGCCAAGCTCGTTGAGCTGCAATGCTGTTGCGGACTTGTCGCGGTGCAGGGTGTTGACATCGAGCCGGTAGTCCAGCTCGGTGACCCGCACCCGAGTGGTGCGGGTGGTGTGTTTGATGATGTAGTCGCGGCCGGCCTCCAGGGCCGCGGAATCGGCCATCCAGCACACCGTCGCGTCGAATTCCTGGGCCACCCTGGGCTGATTGGTGGGCCGGGCGATCATGTCGCCGCGGGATATGTCGATGTCGTCGGCGAGGCTCACCGAAACCGCCATCGGTGGGAACGCTTCCTCCACCGGTCCGGTCGCCCCTTCGATCGCCGTGATGCGACTGGTTTTACCGGTCGGCAGCACCGTTACGTCGTCGCCGGGACGCATGACCCCACTGGCCACGGTGCCGGCGTAGCTGCGGTGGTCTTGATGCTCGCGAGTCTGTGGCCGGATGACGTACTGAACGGGGAACCGCACGTCGACCATGTTGCGGTCGCCGGCGATATAGACCTCCTCGAGGTGCGACAGCAGCGCCGGCCCGTCGTACCAGGGTGTCTGGTCGGACTTGGTCACCACATTGTCGCCGTGCAGCGCCGACATCGGGATGGTGGCCACGTCATGCACGTCCAGACGCGTGGTGAAGGCATGGAACTCGTCGCGAATCGCGTCGAACACCTGCTGGTCCCAGCCGATCAAGTCCATCTTGTTGACCGCGAGCACAATGTGCTGGATGCCCAACAGCGACGCCAGGAAGGTGTGCCGACGGGATTGCTCCAGCAGGCCGTGGCGGGCATCGACCAACACGATCGCCAACTGGGCGGTGGACGCCCCGGTCACCATGTTGCGGGTGTACTGGATGTGGCCCGGCGTGTCCGCGATGATGAATTTCCGCTTGGGCGTGGCGAAGTAGCGGTAGGCCACGTCGATCGTGATGCCCTGCTCGCGCTCGGCGCGCAGACCGTCGGTGACCAACGCCAGATCGGTGTAGTCGTGGCCGCGCTCTTTGGAAGTGCGCTCCACCGATGCCCACTGGTCTTCCATGACGGCCTTGGAGTCATACAGCAGCCGCCCGATCAGCGTGGACTTGCCGTCGTCGACGGAGCCCGCCGTCGCGATGCGGAGCAGTGTCGCCATCAGAAGTACCCCTGCCGTTTGCGGTCTTCCATGCCCGACTCGGAGATGCGGTCGTCGGCCCGGGTCGCGCCGCGCTCAGTCAGCCGTGACACTGCAGTCTCGGCGATGACCTCGGCCACGGTGGTCGCAGTCGATTCCACGCAGCCGGTACAGGTGACGTCGCCAACGGTGCGGAATCGCACCGTCGTCTCGAACACCTCTTCCTCCGCGCGGGGTTGCATGTGCCGGTGGACGGCCAGCAGCATCCCGTCGCGCTCGAAGACCTTCCGTCGGTGGGCGAAGTAAATCGACGGCAACATCACCTTCTCAGCGCCGATGTAGGACCAGATGTCGAACTCGGTCCAGTTCGACAGCGGGAACACCCGAATGTGCTCACCCTTGTGATGGCGCCCGTTGTAGAGGTTCCACAGCTCTGGGCGCTGGGCCTTGGGGTCCCATTGGCCGAACTCGTCGCGGAAACTGAACACCCGCTCTTTGGCGCGGGCCTTCTCCTCGTCGCGCCGCGCGCCGCCGAACGCCGCGTCGAATTTGTTCTCCCGGATCGCACGCAGCAGCGTCACCGTCTGAATGGGGTTGCGCGACGGGATGGTCTCGACGACCCGGCCGGCATCGATGTCGTCTTGCACCGAAGCCACCACCAGTCGCACGCCTGTCTGCGCGACCAGCTCGTCGCGGGTGGCGATGACCTCGTCGAAGTTGTGCCCGGTGTCCACGTGCATGACCGGGAACGGCAGCCGGCCCGGGCGGAACGCCTTGAGCGCCAGATGCAGCATCACAATGGAGTCCTTGCCGCCGGAAAACAACAGCACCGGACGCTCGAACTCGGCGGCCACTTCGCGAATGATGTGGATGGCCTCGGCCTCCAGTAAACGCAGATGGCTGAGCTCGTATTGCCCGGGAACCGGGCGGCGATCATCGTGTCCGGCCGCTGGGCCGGCGGTCACATGGCTGGTCATGGGCCCCCGCAGGATTCTGGGTAAAGTAGGCTGGATTGGCCATCTTTCTGAGCTTTACCACGTATAAAACCAGCGGTGACCGCGGCTTGTCAATCAACTGGCGCGCGGGACAGGAAGCTCAGGCCGGCGCGCTCGTCCCCGCGCCTAGACGGTGACCTCGTTCAGCTTGCCGGTGGCGACGTCGAAGACGAAGCCGCGCAGCGACTCGTGCTTGGTGACGAACGGGCTGGACTCGATGCGACGTAATGACTGCCGAACATCTTCGGCCGAGTCGGGAAAGGATTCGGCGGCCCAGGACGGTCTGATACCGGTCTCGTCGACAATGCTGCGCTTGAAGTCGTCATCGGTGAAGGTGAGCATTCCGCAGTCGGTGTGGTGAATCAGGATGATCTCCCGGGTACCCAGCAACCGCTGGCTGATCGCCAGCGACCGGATCGCATCGTCGGTAACCACGCCGCCGGCATTGCGAATGACGTGCGCCTCGCCCTCCTCAATCCCGAGCATGCGATAGACGTCCAGTCGTGCATCCATACACGCGACGATTGCCACGTGTTTGCTTGGCGGCATCGGCAGCGGCCCGTTGAAGGAATTTGCGTATTCGGCGTTGTGAGCCAGGTAGTCATCGGTAACCGTCACGCCAATCTCCTTGATTTGTTTGCTGGATCAAGCACTCGGGTGGCTGATTTTAACAATCGGCGACTCCGGTTTCACCGGTCCGAATCAACCGGATCGGATCTGTTCGCGTGAATCGGTGAGTGCATCTCATACCCTGTGCCCATGCGACACGGGCGGGGCCGGCGGGCATGATCGGCTTCCTGGTGCGCCGGTTACTGAACTACATCGTGCTGTTGGCGTTGGCGTCGTTTTTGGCGTTCTGCCTGACCTCGCTGACCTTTCATCCGCTGGACAGTCTCATCCAGCGCCACCCAACGCCGCCGCCGGAGGCCATTCACGCCAAAGCCGCTCAGCTTGGCTTGGACAAGCCCATACCCGTCCGGTACGCACACTGGATATCCGGCGCGGTCCGCGGTGACTTCGGCGCCACGGTGGACGGTCACCCCGTCTCCGAACAGCTGTGGCGCCGGATCGGGGTCAGTCTGCGGCTGGTCGTGATCGGTTCGGTGCTGGGCACGGTGATCGGCGTCGTCGCGGGGGCCTGGGGAGCGATTCGGCAGTACCGCTTGAGCGACCGCGTGGTCACGGTGTTGTCGCTGATCACCCTGAGCATCCCCACCTTCGTGATGGCGGGTCTGCTCATCCTGGCCGGGTTGCGGGTGAACATGCTGACCGGGGTGCGCATCTTTCTGTACACCGGTGAGACGTCGCCGATTCCGCTCGCTGGATTTTGGGACCAGTTCGTCGACCGCGCGCAGCACATCGTGCTGCCGACGCTCGCACTGGCACTTGGCGCGATCGCGAGTTTCAGCCGCTACCAGCGCAACGCGATGCTCGACGTGCTGGGCGAGGACTTCATTCGGACCGCTCGCGCCAAAGGCCTGAGCCGTCGGCGCGCCCTGTTCAAACACGGCCTGCGCACCGCGCTGATCCCGATGGCCACGCTGTTCGCCTACGGGGTCGCCGGGCTGGTCGTTGGCGCGATTTTCGTCGAGAAGATCTTCGGCTGGCATGGCATGGGCGAATGGGCGGTGCAGGGCATCTCGACTCAAGACACCAACGTTGTCGTGGCGATCACGGTGTTCTCCGGCTCGGCGATTCTGCTTGCCGGACTCTTATCCGACGTCATCTACGCGGCGCTGGATCCGAGGATTCGGGTGTCATGACGCAGGAAGCTGCCACACCGGTGCGATCGGCCACGCACCCGGCCGTATTCATGTCGCGACGAAACCTCGTGGTACGTCGGTTCCTCCGCAACAGGCCCGCGGCGGTGGCATTGGCTCTGTTGGTGTTGCTGTTCGTCGGCTGTTACGCGCTGCCACTGCTCCTTCCCTACGGCTACACCGCTCTCGACTACGACGCGCTGCTGCAGCCGCCGTCACTGCAGCACTGGTTCGGCACCAACGCGCTTGGCCAGGATCTGCTGGCGCGGACCCTGCGCGGCATGCAGAAGTCGATGCTGATCGGTTTCTGCGTGGCAGTGATCTCGACCAGTATCGCCGCCGCCGTGGGGTCGGTGGCGGGTTACTTCGGCGGCTGGCGCGACCGGACGCTGATGTGGCTGGTGGACCTGCTGCTGGTGGTGCCGAGTTTCCTCCTGATCGCGATCATCACCCCCCGCATCAAGGGGTCAAGCAGCATTCTGTGGCTCGTCGTGTTGCTCGCGCTGTTCGGCTGGATGGTCAGCTCGCGGATGGTGCGCGGTTTGACGATGAGCTTGCGTGAACGCGAATTCGTCCGGGCGGCACGGTATATGGGAGTGCCAAGCCGCCGCATCATCATTCGTCACATCGTGCCGAACGTGGCTTCGATCCTCATCATCGATGCGACGCTCAACGTCGGCTTCGCGATCTTGGCCGAAACGGGCTTGAGCTTCCTGGGGTTCGGTGTTCAACCACCCGACGTGTCGCTGGGCACGCTGATCGCGGACGGCACCCCTTCGGCCACCACGTTCCCGTGGGTCTTCCTGGTTCCGGCGGGGGCGTTGGTGCTGATCGTCTTATGTGCCAACCTCGCCGGAGACGGTCTACGGGACGCACTGGATCCCGGCAGCCGATCACCAGGCCGCAAGAAGCGACACCCACGGTGAGTGCGCTGCTGGAGGTGACGGATCTGAACGTCAGCTTCGAAACCGACGACGCGCGCGTGCCCGCGGTACGCGACATGAGTTATCACATCGATCCGGGTGAAGTCGTCGCTATCGTCGGCGAATCCGGCTCGGGCAAAACCACTGCCGCGATGGCCGTCGTCGGATTGCTACCCGAAGACGTTGACGTGTCGGGATCAGTACGGTTGCACGGCGAGGAGCTGCTCGGGCGGTCCGACCAAGCGATGTCACGGATTCGCGGTAAGGCGATCGGCACCGTGTTTCAAGACCCGATGTCGGCGCTGACGCCCGTCTACACCGTCGGCGACCAGATAGCCGAGGCCATCGAGATCCACAACCGCCAGATCAGCCGAGCCGGTGCCCGCAAGCGCGCCGTGGAACTGCTCGAACTGGTCGGCATCGCGCAGCCAGGGCGCCGGGCGAGAGCCTTCCCGCACGAGCTGTCCGGCGGCGAGCGGCAGCGGGTGGTGATCGCGATCGCGATCGCCAACAATCCGGACCTGCTGATTTGCGACGAACCGACCACCGCGCTGGACGTCACCGTGCAGGCGCAGATCCTGGACGTACTGCGAACCGCGCGCGACGCCACCGGCGCCGGCGTGCTGATCATCACCCACGACCTGGGTGTGGTGTCGGAGTTCGCCGATCGCGCGCTGGTCATGTACGCCGGACGTCCAGTCGAAATCGCTGCCGTCGACGAGCTTTACCGTGACCGTCGGATGCCGTACACGGTCGGGTTGCTGGGTTCGGTGCCGCGACTTGACGCCCCGCAGGGCACCCGGCTGATTCCGATCCCGGGCGCGCCGCCAGTGATGACGGCGCTGCCCCCTGGAGCCTGTCCGTTCGTTCCCCGCTGTCCGCTGGCGATCGACGAATGCCGTTCGGCCGAGCCCGATCTCGTCACTGTCCGGGATGGCCACTGGGCAGCCTGCATCCGCACCGACGACGTCGCGGGACGCAGTGCGGCCGAAGTCTTCGGCGTGTCAACGGAACCGGTGACCGGCGACAACACGGACGGCGAACCACCGGTGGTGCTGCACGTCACCGACCTTACCAAGACCTATCGACTCACCAAGGGTGTGGTTTTGCGCAGACAGGTAGGTGAGGTACGTGCGGTCTCTCGCGTCAGCTTCACTGTGGAACAGGGCCGCACCCTGGGCATTGTCGGTGAATCCGGTTCGGGCAAGTCGACGACGCTGTCCCAGATTCTCGAGCTCGCCAAGCCCCAGGCGGGTTCCATCGAGATTCTCGGCACCGACGTTGCGACCCTGAGCTCGGCTGCCCGTCGCAAGCTGCGAACCGAGTTGCAGGTGGTGTTCCAGGATCCGGTCGCGTCGCTGGACCCCCGGCTGCCGGTGTACGATGTCGTCGCGGAACCGTTGGCCGCCAATGGGTTTGACAGAAGTCAGCGCGAGAAACGGGTCGCCGAGCTGCTGACGATTGTTGGACTGAACCACGCCGACGCCAGCCGCTATCCCGCCGAGTTCTCCGGCGGGCAGAAACAGCGGATCGGTATCGCGCGGGCACTGGCACTGCGGCCGAAGATTCTGGCGCTCGACGAACCGGTGTCGGCACTTGACGTGTCGATCCAGGCGGGCATCATCAACCTGCTGCTGGACTTGCAACAGCAATTCGGATTGTCGTATCTGTTTGTATCGCATGACCTTTCGGTGGTCAAACACCTGGCACACCGGGTGGCGGTGATGTACCGGGGAACGATCGTGGAACAGGGTGACGGCGAGCAGGTGTTCACCAACCCGCAGCACGAATACACCCGTCGACTACTGGCCGCGGTCCCGCAGGCGCACGCAGATGTTCGTTAGCATCGTCCGGGTGATCGTTCGCTGGCTTGCGCTGCTGGCTTGTGTGATCGTTGCGGGCTGCTCAGCCGGGTACCAGGACGTGCCTGAGACACACGCCGCACGGGTCGGCACCACCAGTGACATCAACCCCCGCGACCCGGCGACGCTGCGCGACGGCGGCGACCTGCGACTCGCGCTGACCTCTTTCCCGCCGAACTTCAACAACTGGAACATCGACGGCAACACGGCCGACCTCGGTTCGGTTATCTCCCCGACGCTGCCGGGGGCGTTCATCACCCAAGCCGACGGGTCGCTCAAACTCAACACCGACTACTTCCTCGGCGCCGAGCTGACCGGTACCGACCCTCAGGTCGTCACGTACACCATCAACCCGAAAGCAGTGTGGAGCGACGGCACCCCAATCACCTGGGAAGACCTCAAATCGCAGGTCGACGCGTGCAGCGGCCGCGACAAGCGGTATTTGATCGCCAGCCGAGCCGGGTTCGAACAGGTGAAGTCGGTGACCAGAGGCGTTGACGAGCACCAAGCGGTGATCACGTTCGACAAGCCGTACGCGGAGTGGCGCGGGATGTTTGCCGGCGGCATGCAACCACGCAGCATGACAGCGAACCCCGACGTCTTCAACAAGGGCCAACTCGACGCTCCGGGCCCATCGGCCGGGCCGTTCATCGTGACCACGATCGACCGGACCGCGCAACGCATTGTGTTGAACCGAAATCCGAGCTGGTGGGGCGCCAAGCCGCGGCTGAACTCCATCACATTTTTAGTCCTCGACGCCACCGCCGTCATCCCCGCCCTGCAGAACAACGCGATCGATGCCGCCGGCGTAAGCACGCTCGACGACATGGTGACCGCGCAACGCACCCCCGGCATCGTGATCCGGAGCGCACCGGCACCTACCTGGTATCACTTCACCTTCAACGGCGCACCCGGATCCATCCTGGCCGACGAGAAGCTGCGGCTGGCGATCTGTCGAGGCATCGACCGTCAGGCCATCGTCAGCATCGTGCAGCACGGGCTGACCGGCAATCCGGCGCCGCTGAACAACCATATTTACGTCGCCGGCCAGGTTGGTTACGAAAACAACAGCGCGCCAGCAGCTTACAACCCTGACCAAGCGCGCAGGGACTTGGACGCGCAAGGATGGAAGCTCAACGGCTCAGTGCGCGAGAGGAATGGCAAACAGCTCGTTATCCGCGACGTGTTCTACGACGGCCCATCGGCGCGCCAGATCGCCTTGGTGGCCCAGCAGAACCTGGCGCACATCGGTGTCAAGCTGGTACTCGACCCCAAGCCGGGCACCGGGTTCTTCAGCCAGCACGTGGCCGTCGGCGACTTCGACATGGTGCAATTCGGTTGGGTGGGTAACGCTTTCCCGCTGTCTGCGCTACCGCAGATCTACACCTCGGACGGCGACAGCAATTTCGGCAAGATCGGCAACCCCACGATCGACGCCAAAATCGACGAGACGCTATCCGAGCTGGACCCGGACAAGGCCAGCGTGCTCGCCAATCAGGTCGACACGATGATCTGGCAGGAAGGCTTCAACTTGCCGCTGTTCCAATCGCCCGGCGACATCGCGGTGCGCAGCAATCTGGCCAACTACGGCGCGCCCGGACTGGCCGACGTGGTGTACACCGCGATCGGGTTCTTGCGAGAGTAAGCCGATCGCCGAGTGTGAAACCACTGCGAAAAGCCCGCGAAAACATCGCAACAGCTTCACGTTCGGCGAAGCGCACTAACCGCGGATCAAATCCGCCGCCTTCTCCCCGATCAGGATCGACGGCGCGTGGGTATGCCCGCGGATGGTGCTCGGCATCACCGACGCGTCGGCAACTCGCAGCGCATCGACGCCGCGGACCCGCAGCTGCGGGTCCACCACGCTGGCGTCGTCGCTGCCCATCCGGCAGGTGCCGACCGGGTGATACAGGGTGTGCGAACAGGTCTCGAGCGCGTCCTCGAGGGTGGCCTCATTGAGCTCGCCGGCATTGCGCGGTCGTGCGATCGCACCGAGCCGGCCCTTCAGCGCCGGGGCTTCGGCGATCTGCGCGCAGATTCGCAGGCCGGCCATCATCGCGGCGCGGTCCACGCCGGCGGGATCGGACAGATACCGCGGTTCGATGGTCGGCTTGGCGTGCGGATCGGCCGAGCGCAACAGGATCTGCCCGCGGCTTTCCGGTCTGACCAGGATCGGTCCGAACACAACACCATGCCCGGGCGGTGCGGGTAGCAGCCCCTCGTCGTAAAACGGTGCGGGGGCGAAGATCAACTCGAGGTCAGGCAGGGCCAACTCGGGCCGGCTGCGGACAAAACCATATGCCTCACCGACATTGGAGGTGAGCATGCCCCGGTGCCGGAGCAGGTAGTTGATCAGCTGTTTGGGCTTCTCGGCGGCGAACAGGCTGTCCTCGGCTACCTCGAACCCCAGCGGCGTGACCAGGTGGTCGCACAAATTCTGGCCGACCTCGGGCGCATGGCACACCGTGTCGATGCCGTGGTCGTCGAGGTGGTCGCGGTGGCCGATGCCGGAGAGCATCAGCAACTGCGGGCTGTTGATGGCGCCGCCGCAGAGCACCACCTCCCGGCGCGCGTGCGCCATGCGCCGTTGGCCGTCGTGTTCGAATTCGACACCGACTGCCCGGCCACCGTCGATGACGACACGGGTCGCGGTGGCCTCAGTAAGCACTTGCAGGTTCTTGCGACGCATCGCCGGCCTGAGATAGGCGTCGACGATGCTGCACCGGCTGCCGTTACGCTGAGTGACGACCGTTTGGCAGAAGCCTTCCGGCTCAGCGGAATTCGGGCGCGCAGCACCGAATCCGCATTCGCGTGCCGCTGCCAGCCAGGCCGCCGTCAACGGACGCGCGCTGCGCTGTGGCGACACATACACTGGACCGGTCACTCCGCTGTCGTCACCGCTAACGAACGGCCACGCCGACGTGACGTTCTCGATGCGCCGGAAGTAGCCCAGCGCCTCGGCGTAGCCCCATTCCCGTCCCGCGTGCTCGGCCCACTCGTCGTAGTCAGCCTGGAATCCGCGCACCCACATCATCGCGTTCATCGACGACGAGCCGCCGAGTACTTTGCCTCGCGGCCAATATATTTCGCGACCGCCCAGCTCTTTCTGCGGTTCGGTCAGATAATCCCAGTCCACCTCGCTGCGGTATAGCTTGGAGAACGCCGCAGGGATACGGATGAATCTGTTTTTGTCCGGCGGTCCGGCTTCCAAAGCCAGCACCGTGGTCGCTGGATCCGCGCTGAGCCGATTGGCGAGCACCGAACCCGCCGAACCGGTTCCGACGATCACGTAGTCGCAATCGACGTCTGCCATGATGTCTCCCCTATTGTCCTGCTCATTGAATCAGCTATCGGCTCACGTGGCTGCCGGATTTGTTGGGACACGATCCGTGATATTGGCCAGAGTTCAGCGACATCGACACTGCTCAGCCGGACAGGTGGGCCATTGCTACTGTAATGCTACCTAGGTAGTATTCGAGTATGAAGCTGAGCGTGAGCTTGTCCGAGGAGGACATCGCGGTGTTGGACGCGTACGTCAAGAAAGCGGGTCTGCCGTCGCGGTCGGCGGGGTTGCAACGCGCGGTATCGATGCTGCGCTACCCCGCCCTCGAGGACGACTACGCCGCAGCGTGGGCGCAGTGGTCGGCAGACGAGGATTCCGCTGCATGGGAGGGCACCGTTGGAGACGGCGTGACCGATGCTGCGCGGTGAGATATGGCAGGTCGATCTGGATCCCGTCCGCGGGAGCGAGGCGAATAAACAGCGCCCGGCTGTCATCGTCAGCAATGACCGGGCGAACGCTGCCGCGACACGTCTCGGCCGAGGCGTGGTCACTGTCGTCCCAGTGACCAGTAACACCGACAGGGTCTATCCATTCCAGGTGCTGTTGTCGGCGGCGGCAAGTGGTCTCGCCGTTGATTCGAAGGCGCAGGCCGAGCAGGTCAGATCCATTGCGACACAACGTCTGTTGCGTCGGATTGGTCGCGTCTCCCCTCCCGAGCTGACCGATCTCGACGATGCGCTCAGACTCCACTTAGCGCTGTAGCCGTGGGAATGTGCAGAAATCAAATATGCAGGGTTAGCGGTCCGCCCTGTTTATTCGACGGTGCCGCCTCCCGTGGCGAACCGGCCACCGCGAGCGTTAAGCGCTCAATTCGATACGGTGCGCACCCTTGACGCCGTCGTAGCGGTGGGGAGTGCAGGTCAGCACGATCACCTGTCCGTCAGCGCCCAGGGTGTCGAAGACCTCGCCCATCTTTGCCAGCCGCGCCGGGTCGGTGAACCCGAGCGCGTCGTCGATGAGCACTGGGACGGTGTCCTCTTTGGCCACCAGCGCCGCTCCGGCCAATCGCGCCAGGATTCCGAGTTGCTCTTTGGCCCCGCCCGACAGCGACTCGTAGGGCACCGTGCACCCGTCGAGGGTGCGGCTACGGATGCACAACGCGCTGTCGACATCGACCTCGAAACTCGGACCGAACACCGGTCGCCCGAGCCGCTCCAACTCGACGCGGAACGGCTCGACGTAGCGCAGCCGCGTGGTGTCGCGGTGACGCACCATCACCGACCGCAACAGCTGCGCAGCACGGGCTCGCCGGCCCACCCGGGTGTACTCGTTGTGCGTGTGTTCGCGCTTGATTTCGGCGGCGTCAAGCTTGCCCTGACGCCCCTCGGTGCCGAATACCGTGAGTTCGACCGTGATCTCGCGTAGCGCGCGATCGGCCTCGTCAAGGCGGGCCCGCAGTGCCTCGGCCGCCTTGGTAGCCTCGGCCAACTCGGTGGCCACCGCATCGGGCGAGGCAGCGGCCAGCTGCTCGGACAGCTCGGCGACGCGTTGCTGCGCTGCTTGCGTCGCGCATTGATCGGCAACGGCGGTAGCCGCCAGATCGTCGTCGGCGCACGATGCCCGTTGCTGGGCCAGCCGGTCGGCAACCGCAGTCAGCTCCACGCGTTGGGAGGCCAGCTTGTCGCGCAGAACGGTTGCCTGCGTGATGATCTCGGAGAGCTTATGGCGCGCTGCGGCCGCGACTCGTCGGTGTGTTTCGCAGTCTTTCGTGGCTTGCACGCTGGCCGCGTCGGCCGCCTCGAGTTCGGCACGGGCCGCCGCACTATCCATCGCAGCGCCGACCGGATCGGGTTGATCGGCTCGCAGTTGCGCCAATTGCCCACGCAGTTGCCCGATCTGGTCCTCGCCGCACAGCCCGACCAGAGTGGCAGCGAGCCGGTCGCGGTTGTGCTGCAACCCGCGGCGTCGCTGGTCGGCGTTTCGCGCGGCTGCGAGGTCAGTGACCTGCCCCGCAGTCAGTGCAGCCGCCAATTCGTCGTGTGCCGCAGCGTAGGTGGCCTGGACCTCGGCTGCGGTGACCGCCGGACTGAACCGTACCGTCAAGACGCCGGGCAGCTCGACCTCGGTTGCGGCGCTGGCTGTCAGCGACCAGCTCTGACCGGCGGCCAGCGACACCTGTTGCTCATCGACGGACAGGTCGACGTCGGCGGCCGCAGTGAATTCCACCGTCGTCGAAATCAACGTGAGTTGCCCGTCGGCCCGGTCGACGGCGGCAGCGGCCTGCTCGATGCGCTGCGTCGCCTCGTCGGTCAGCGCGATGGCGGCCAACTCGCCGCAGATCTGGTCATGTTCGCGCTGGGCGGCGTCGATCTTGTCCAGCCGGGCCGCCAACCGCTCGGCTTCGTCGCGGCGCGACAGCTCGTCGACGATCCGCCGGGCAGAGCCGGCCCGCTGCTGGGTAGCTGCCAGTCCCTGCTCGGCGTGTTCGACAGCGGAGTCAGCGGCCGCGACGACCTCAGCAGCCGTCGACTCCGCATCGGCGGCTTCGTGCACCTCGGCCTCCAGCGCGGCGATCGTTGCGGTGCGCGTGCCGATTTCGTTGCCCAACCGCACCCGTTCGCTGTGCGCGGCCGTCGACGCGGTACTGGTGGCGGCCGCGGCCGCAGCGATCAGCTCGGCTTCCCGCAACTGTTCGGTGAGCCGGCTGATGTGGTCTGCCGCGGCCTGAGCTGCGATGTGCCGCTCGCCGGTAACGTGCTGCTGCTGCGACAACTCCGCCAACTCCGCGGTCAGGGCGGCATGCCGATACAGGCGGTCGTCGATCTCGGCGACCGCAGCGGCGCACCGCTCCACTTCGGCCTCGGCATCGCGCAGCGCCGACATCGCGGCCGACCACTCTCCCGTCGGCCGTCCGGTCGCGGTGAAGTAGCGGGCGTACTCGGTGTCGATCCGTTCGACGAGCGCCGGCTCGCTGCCCGACAGCGTGACCGCGTCGCCCGCAGCAAGGTCGAGCGCCCGGGACAACGCGTCGCAGCCGGACAGGTCGACCGCCGCCGTCGAGGCTGCCTGCAGCACCCGCTGGGCCTGCCACAACTCGGTGTCGACTGTCTCGGTCAGCATCGCCCGCACCCGCTCGTGCGCCTCGTCCCCGGTCAGCTGTTCGCGGCGGGGCGCCAGCACCGTCAACTGCGTCTCAGGCCTTTTGTGGAAGCGCTTGTGATAGACGAAACGGTAAGGGCCGGTGCTGATCTCGGCGGTGATCTCGGAGCCGACGTCGGCGTGAGTCGGCTTGACCTGCTTGACGTCTTTTTTCGTCGAGCGGTCCTTGGATTCCAGCAGCAGATCCAGCGCCTCGATCATCGACGACTTGCCGACCTCATTGGCGCCATACACCACGACCACGCCATGGTCCGGAAAGTCGACTTCGCGGTGGCCGATGCCGCGGTAATTGGTCAAGACCAGCCGGTGCAACTTCACGCCGCACCTCGGTCTGCGAGCCGTAGCAGCAGCGCCAGCGCCGCCTGGGCATCCTCGGCTTCGGCGTTGTCCGCACGTGCCGTCGCGACCAATTCCGCGACGGCCGCCGCGGCAAATCCCCCGATCCCGAGGTCGTCGAACTCGCCGTCGCCCGGGATCACCGCCAACTCGGTGTGACGATCCCAGCAGCCCAGCCAGGCGAACAACCGCGAATATCGGTCCAGGCAGGCATCCAGGGCAGCGCGGTCGGTGACGGTCAACGAGCCCTCCAGGGCCAGTCGGATCACCGTACGGTCCTTGTCGCCGATCTGGTCGAGGTTGAGGTCCAGATCGACGATGTCGCGGTTGTTGTCGAGGTGATGGCGCAGGGTGAGAAACCGCCACCGGCCAACCCGGCGGGCGTCGATGGTCACCTGGCGCTGCGGATCCGCTTCGTCGATGTCGACGACCAATACGTGTCCCGGTCGCGGTTCGATGTCATCGAAGTTGGTGACTTCCGGTGACCCGGAATACCAGACCCGACCGCTGCTGCCCACGTCGGTGACCGAATGCTTGTCACCCAACGCGACGTAGTGGATGGCGCCGCGGGCCAGCGCGTCGTCGACCCCGGCCAGCCGAATCAAGGATGGCTTTCCGGGATCCGGGTCGAGCACATCGAGGCCGCCGTGCGCGACCAGCACCCGGGTGACGCCGTCGGCCGGCAGCGACTCGAGCACCTCGCCGGTCAGGTCGGTGGTGGGTGCTTTCGACCGCCACGGGGCGGCCACGAGCTGCAGACCCGGGCGCACTTCATGGCTTCCGGCCCGGCTGAGGACCACCACGTTGTCGGGACATTCGGCGATGAAAAGTGCGCTGGTGTAAACCGATGCCGCATCCAGCGGGTCATGGTTGCCCGGCAACAGGTAGACCGGAATACCGATGGCGCGCATGGCTTCCAAAGACTGGCTGACGACCTGCGGGGCGAGCTGGTTGTGTTCGAAGACGTCGCCGGCGACAACAATGAACTCGGCGTTGACCTCGGCGGCCAGCGCGCCGAGGCCGACCACCACGTCGCGCCGCGCTGCCGAGTATCGGGGCTGGGCTTCGCCGGCGAGGAAGTGACGGGTCATGCCGAGCTGCCAGTCGGCGGTGTGTAAGAACCGCATGTCGATCCCGTCCCCTCTGCCCTTCGTGATCAGGCATCGCGAGTGTAGGACTGGGCCCCGACAAGTGTGGGGAGGCCGCTCGGCAGGTCTGAGTTCAGTAGCGGTGCGGTGCCTTACCGTTGGTTGAGTGACTGGTCGACGCCACATGCTGGTGCTGCTGCGGCATGCGAAATCCGCGTATCCCGATGAGGTAGCCGACCACGATCGGCCGCTGGCACCGCGCGGCGAAAGGGAGGCGGCATTGGCCGGTGATTGGCTGCGCGCCCAACTGCCCGCCGTCGACGCCGTGCTGTGCTCGACCGCCACCCGCGCCCGCCAGACTCTGGCGCGAACGGCTGTCGATGCGTCGGTGCAATTCGTCGAGCGGCTCTACGGCGCCAGCCCCGGGACGGTGATCGATGAAATCAACGCGATCGACGACGAGATCGCCACGCTGCTCGTTGTCGGGCACGAGCCGACGATGTCTGCAGTGGCGATCATCCTGGCCGGCGCCGAGGGCACCAATGCGGCTGCCGTCGACGCGGTTGCGGCGAAGTTTCCGACGTCGGGCATCGCGGCCCTGCGGGTCGTCGGTTCGTGGAAGGATCTCGCGCCCGGCGGCGCCGCGCTGATCGACTTTCATGTGCCCCGCTGAGGCGAGTGGCACCCGCCGACCTTCTTCGATAAGGAGAACATTAGTGAATACGCGCTTCCCTCAGGTTTATCTCAGCTACTCTCGGACAAGCCGAGTATTGCCTGAGAGCGCCTTTAACGCTGAGTAGCGACTGCCGTCAGAGGACATGGTCATGGAATCAGTCGTCCGCCCGTATGCGGTGGCGACCGTGCTGCTCATGGGTGCCGGCATCGTCATCGCCAATCCGGTGAGGCCGTCGTTGCCCGAAGTGCAGACGCCCTCGACCGAGCTCACCACCAATGAATCGGTGTTCTTCAATCCCGGCGGTATCAGTGCCGACCACGAAGTCCTCGCGCCGGGAAGCGAGGCCCTGGGCGGATCTGGGCCGGGCGGCGGCATCAGCCAGGTGCCGATCCTCGACGACTTCGACCCGCTCCCGATGCAGGTGGAGGTGTTCGGCAACTCGCCAGATTCGCCGCCGATGATCGGCGACGGCGAGGCCGACGATCCCGGTGCCGGACCAACCCCTGGTGACGAGTAATTCCCGTTAGGAGTTTGTCGACAGCGTCAGCTCCATGAGCTTGATCGCCTGCGCACACGCGTCGATACCGGGCGCCTGCGGGTTGACCCACCACCCCACGACACCGGCAGCGTCGCTGGCCACACCGCATGAGCCGTTCGGGTCGTTGGGCCGCATCACGATCGATGGCACACCGTTGATCGACCGGGTTTCGATCTGGTACTTCAGCCCCTCGGCGACCTTGCGCTCGTTGTCGAGGCTGCCCTGCTCGAACCAGAAGCGGGTGATGTCGATCAGGCCGGCCGGGTTGGCCGCCTGCCAACGGCAAATCGCACCGACGAAGGTGCTCTGGATATCGAGCGGGTCGGCGCCCACGGTCTTGGCGAGGAGGTCGGTAGTCAGCACCTCACATTCCTTGAGCAGGTTCGGGTACTGCTGTTCGGAATTGTTGTTGCGCTGGACGTCGCCCGAGCCCGCTTTGACGGCGGTGCCGCCCACCGACCTGGTGCAGCCGGTCAGTACAGCCAGCGCGGCGAGTACAACGGCCGCAGTGACGAGCAGATGGTGCCGCGCCGATCGACTCATTTCGAGTTCGCAATCGATTGCCGCGTCAGTTCTTTGGCGACGTTGCACGGGTCGGGAAACGGCTTCTGGTTGAAGCTGACCGACCATTCGATGAAGTCGTCCTGGAACTGGATACCGATCTCGCACAAAGAGTCACCCAACGTCGGCTCGCTGCCGATAGCGATGAAACCGCCATGGCCATTGATGTTGATGTCTTCGACGCTCGACCGCGACAACTCCTCGGTCTTGCGTTCCCGCCCGATCGGGCTGCCGCGATACCAGGAGAAGGAGAAGTGTGGGCCGAGGATGCCGCCGCCCGCCAGCCACTGGCAGCCAACCGAGTTCTGGGCGGTGTTGATCAGCCCGCTCATCTCGGTCAGCTGCCCCACCGTCTCGTCGCTGATACCGCCACATTGCGGGAAGAACGGGCCATGATGTCCCTGCGCGGAGGCCGGCCGCGAGGTATCGCTCGACTGCGGCTGGTCGGAGTTGGAATCGGAACAGGCGGCCACCGTCGGGATCAAAGTCGCTACCGCGAGGGTCAGCGCTGCCACATTGCGTCGCACCACTACGCGCACCTTCTGCTGATCACACGATGCACTGTAGCGGCAGCGCCGGTGGTCAACCACCGACACGCGCGCTGACCTGGACTTTGTTATCCCATCACGGGTGCGAACCGTGCACCGATCCAACCGGCGGTCGTCCCGAGTCGACGCCACCGGATGTGGGACAGTTACCAAATGCTTCTGGCACTGCTGCGCCAGTACGTCCGGCCGTACCGCTGGCTGGTCGCGGCGGTGATGACGCTGCAACTGATCAGCACGTTGGCGTCGCTGTATCTGCCCACGTTGAACGCATCGATCATCGACGACGGGGTCACCAAGGGCGACACCGGCGTGATCGTTCGGTTGGGCGCGGTGATGCTGGCAGTCACCGGACTGCAGGCGGTGTGCGCGATCGGCGCGGTCTACTTCGGCTCCCGCACCGGAATGGGGTTCGGGCGGGATCTGCGCTCGGCGATGTTCCATCACGTCACCACGTTCTCTGACCACGAGACGGCCCGGTTCGGTGCGCCGTCGCTGCTGACCCGGACTACCAACGACGTCCGCCAGATCCAGTTCCTGGTGCAGATGAGCTGCACGGTGCTGGTCACCGCACCGATCATGTGTGTCGGCGGCATCTTCATGGCCATTCATCAAGACGCCGGGCTGTCCTGGCTGTTGCTGGTCAGCGTCCCGGTCTTAGCCGTGTCGAACTACTGGATCGTGTCGCACATGCTGCCGATCTTCCGCAGCATGCAAAGGCTGCTCGACAACATCAACCGGGTGATGCGCGAGCAGCTTTCCGGCGTGCGGGTGGTCCGGGCATTCGCGCGGGAGCCGTTCGAACGTCACCGATTCGATGAGGCCAACCTCGCCTTGTCGAACACTGCGCTGGCCGCCGGAAACTGGCAAGCGCTGATGTTGCCGCTCACGACGCTGACCATCAACTGTTCCAGCGTCGCGCTGATCTGGTTCGGCGGCCTGCGCATCGACCAGGGCCAGATGCAGGTCGGCTCGCTGATCGCCTTTCTGGCGTACTTCACCCAGATCCTGATGGCGGTGCTGATGGCGACGACGCTGGTGATGGTATTGCCGCGAGCCTCGGTGTGTGCGGACCGGATCACCGAGGTGTTGGGCACCCGTCCGGCAATCAGCAACCCGTCGAACCCCGCGCGCCCACCGGCAGATCTGCGCGGGGTGGTGCAGCTCGACCGGGCAACGTTCTGCTATCCGGGCGCGGATCGTCCGGTGCTGCAGGATATCTCGTTGACCGCGACACCGGGCACCACGACCGCCATTGTCGGCAGCACCGGTTCGGGCAAGTCGACGCTGGTATCGCTGATCTGCCGGCTCTACGACGTCACCACCGGTTGCGTTCGTGTCGACGGTGTCGACGTGCGTGACCGCGACATCGAACAGCTGTGGGCAGGCATCGGCCTGGTGCCGCAGCGCGGGTATCTGTTCTCCGGCAGCGTCGCCGACAATCTTCGGCTGGGCGCGACCCCGGGACAGGTCGTCACCGACGAACAGATGTGGGAAGCACTGCGGGTAGCCGCCGCCGACGGATTCGTGCGGGCACACGATGACGGCTTGGCGATGCGGGTTGCGCAGGGCGGCATCAACTTTTCCGGCGGGCAGCGGCAGCGGCTGGCGATCGCCCGCGCGGTGATTCGCCGTCCGGCCATCTACCTGTTCGACGACGCTTTCTCGGCCCTCGACGTGCACACCGACGTACGGGTACGCGCGTCGTTACGCGAGATCGCCGCGGACGCAACGGTGATCGTCGTCGCGCAACGTATCTCCACTGTCACCCAGGCCGATCAGGTAATCGTCGTCGACGACGGACGGGTGGTCGGCACCGGCACGCATGAATCGCTACTGGCCGACTGCGCAGCCTATGCGGACTTTGCCGAGTCGCAGTCGATGTCGGCCGGTGTGGGAGATACCCGATGACCGCTGCAATGAACCGGCCGATGCGCGGTGTGGTGCAGGCGCCGACGGAGCGGTCCCGCGACTTCTGGACTTCAGCCATCCGGTTGGTGAAACGCCTGGCGCCGCAACGCGGGTTGGCGTCGGCGGTCATCGCGCTGGGGGTCTGCGGCACCGCGATAGGAGTAGTGGTTCCGCGGATACTGGGACACGCGACTGATCTGCTGTTCAACGGCGTGATCGGCCGACAGTTGCCGGCCGGTCTCAGCAAGGCAGAGGCCGTCGCGGCGGCCCGGGCGCGTGGCAATAACACCTTCGCCGATCTGCTGTCCGGGATGAATGTGGTGCCGGGTCAAGGGGTGAATTTCTCCGCTGTGGCCCGTACCCTGGCGCTGGCGCTGGCCTTGTATCTCATTGCGGGCCTGATGATTTGGGCGCAGGCCCGGCTGCTCAACGTCACGGTGCAGCGCACGCTGCGGGCGCTGCGCTCCGACGTCGAGGCGAAGGTCCACCGGTTGCCACTGGCTTACTTCGACGGGCGGCAGCGGGGTGAGGTGCTCAGCCGGGTCACCAACGACATCGACAACGTGCAGACTTCGCTGTCGATGACAATCACCCAGTTGTTGAGCGCGGTGCTGACCATCACGACGGTGCTGGTGATGATGCTGACGATCTCGCCGCTGCTGACCGGGATCATCCTGCTGACCGTGCCGTTGTCACTGTTGGCCACTCGGGCGATCACCCGCCGCTCGCAGCGGCTGTTCGTCGCCCAATGGGCCAACACCGGGCGGCTCAACGCTCACATCGAGGAGACCTACAGCGGCTTCACACTGGTCAAGACATTCGGTCACCGGACCGAGGCCGAGGATCAGTTCTGCCGCCTCAACGACGACGTGTACCAGACCAGTTTCGGCGCCCAGTTCTTCTCCGGGCTGGTGTCACCGGCCACGATGCTCATCGGCAACCTGAGTTATGTCGCGGTGGCGGTGATCGGCGGGCTGCAGGTGGCGACCGGCCAGATCACTGTGGGCAGCATCCAGGCGTTCATCCAATATGTCCGCCAATTCAATTGGCCGCTGACCCAAGTGGCGGCGATGTACAACACGCTGCAGTCCGGAGTGGCCAGCGCCGAGCGGGTGTTCGAACTGCTCGACGAGCCCGAGGAAAGTCGCGATCACCCGGCGCTATTGCCGTTGCTCAATGGCCAAAGCCCCACCGGACGAGTGGAATTCGAGCACGTGAGCTTCGCCTACCGCCCGGGAACACCGGTGATCGATGACCTGTCGCTCGTCGCGGAACCCGGCAGCACCGTGGCGATCGTCGGGGCGACCGGGGTGGGCAAGACCACGTTGGTGAACCTGTTGATGCGTTTCTACGACCTGGACTCCGGCCGGATCCTGATCGACGGTGTCGACATCGCTTCGGTGAGCCGGCATTCGCTGCGATCCCGTATCGGCATGGTGCTGCAGGACACCTGGCTGTTCGGCGGGACGATCGCCGAGAACATCGCCTATGGCCGGCCGGGCGCCAGCGACGATGAGGTGATCGCGGCGGCCAAAGCGGCCTACGTGGACCGGTTCGTGCACACGCTGCCGAACGGCTACCAGACTCGGGTCAGCGACGACGGCGGCAACATCAGCGCCGGCGAAAAACAGCTGATCACCATCGCGCGTGCTTTCCTGGCCCGACCGCAACTGCTGATCCTCGACGAGGCGACCAGTTCGGTGGACACTCGCACCGAGCTGCTCGTCCAGCATGCCATGCGCGAGCTTCGGCGTGGCCGGACGAGTTTCCTTATCGCTCATCGTCTTTCGACGATCCGCGACGCCGATGTCATCCTGGTGATGGAGTCGGGCAAGATCATCGAGCGCGGCAGCCACGCCGCGCTGATGGCGCGCCGGGGCGCCTACTGGGAGATGGCGAGGGTCTAGCGGCGGGTCACCTTAAAGCTCGGGGCCCTCCGCTCGGAGGTCGTCGACTGCCGACATAGCGTCACGCAGCTTGGCCAGCCAGTCTTCGGTGTGCTCACCAACCAGCTTGACCGCCCACGCCAGCGCATCCGATCGGGACCGGGCCACCCCGGCGTCGACCAGGGTATCGAGCACCTGGCGCTCCGGTTGCTTGAGCCGGGTCATGACCGGAACCGCGATGTGGGTGAACAGGATCCGCTCGCCGGCGACCTCCACTCCCCAGGAAACCTTGCGGCCGTAGCGTTCCTGCGCCTCGTCGGCGATGTTCATGCGCTCCGCGCGGGTGTCTTCGCGGAACCGCGAGACGCGGCCGGAGGAACGCGCTTCGCTTTCTTGCGTATCGGACGCCGCGGGCAGTCTGCCGATGACCGTGATTTCTTCGCGGTCGACGATGACCGCGGGATCGCCGTCGAACCAGCCTTCGGGCAGTCGTCCGGCGAACCAGTCCGCGGCGTCGCCGGCGTCGGGTTGATTGGCTTGCTGCCAGCCACCAGGGCGGCCGTAGCGCCGCCCGTGTACATGATGATGTCGCATGCTTACATAATTACATCGTTACAGTCATTGCGAAAGGGCATTTCACTGGCGGCGAACGCGGTCAGTTGCCCACCACGGGCGGCGCCCCGAAAGCCTGGGCCAGAACCGGCCGTAAGGCCGATGTCGATGGGCGAAAACCGTTGATATGGCGCGTCGCGAGTTGTAGCTTTAAGGGCGAAGCAGGTCCGGAAGTGGCTAATCCAAAGTGCCGGCATCAGGGGTGACAGAGCCGGCCGCGCGGCATAAGAGAGACGCAACCCCAGTGCCCTCCGGGCCTGCCTCATGTGGTCTGGCGACCGAGGCGCTACGCCCCGTCATCAACGCCGTCGCCGCGGCGGGCGCGATACAGCTTTACTTCGCCCTTGATGCCTTTGAGGTGGCGTGCCCCGGCGAATGACCAGCTGAAACCGTTGCCGTCGCCGACTGCGGTCTGCACCGACTCGGCGACCAGGACGGCACCCGCGCGCGCCACCCCGGTCACCCGGCTGGCGGTATTCACCGGGCTCCCGAACCAGTCACCGGCCCGGCTCACCGCCTGCCCGCAGGCGACACCGGCGCGCAGCCGGGGCAGGCCCTCGTCGGTGTCTGTGACTTCGACCAACTTCAGCACCGCGTCCAGCAGCGGAACCGGATCCGGGCAGACGAGCATCACCGCGTCGCCGATGGTCTTGACGAACCGCACCGGCGGCACGGCCATGTCACGAGCGAGGTCGGCCAGTCGGTTCGCGAGCTGCTCCAAATCCTCGGGTGGGACCGCCTCCCCCAGTCGGGTGAAGCCAACGAGATCGGCGAACGCGATCGTGACCTCTCGGGCGCCCGGCAAGGCACTGCCTGCCGCACGCTCACTGGCGTTGACGGCCTCGGTTTCCATCTGGTGCCGCAGATGCATGAACAGCATGTCTTCGATCCACGGACCCAGCAACGGGGCGATCTGGCTGACCAGCGCCTGAGATCCCTTGGCGATCTCCAGTTCAGTCGCACCGGGTCGCAGGATCGCCGCGAGTGCGGTGTAGCGCATCACCTCAGCGGCATGCGAAAGTCCCTCGGCGAGCACCCGAACGACTTGTACCAGGTGGTCTGGATCCAGCCCGGTCTCGAGGAACCGTTGCACATGGGCGGCGGCCTCAGCGTCGGCCCGCATGTGCACAGCCGCGTCGGGATCCTCGACCCTGGCCAACCCGATGGCACGTTGCACGCGTTGCAACAAACCAAGGTCGATGCCGTAGCGTTCGCTGATTTCCCGCGTCGAGACGTAGACGCCGTCGTCACCGACGACTCGGCGCGACGCCAGCAGCATGGGCGGATCGGCGGTCCTGATCTCATCGACGGTGATCCCCTGGTCGAGCAGCCACTCGATCAGCTCGGCGCGCTCGCTGCGCGCGGTGCCGTCAAGACCGTCGAGCAGCGGCTCGATGTTGGGATCGGACACAGTGGCCAAGGTATATCGTCGGCAGGCCATCATGTGAGGTGATGGCCGCCACCAGTGCTGCCGTCCACCAGTCCGGCTCGCGCGATGCGGCACGGCGAGAAGCTGGCCGCCTGGCGGGTGGTTGCCGCGTCATGACACCGGTGGGCGGCGCTGCGTCCACGGCCGCGCCGCTTCGATCTGGGCGCTGAGCGCCAGCAGCGTCGCCTCGTCGTAGGGGCGGCCGATCAACTGGACCGACAACGGCAGGCCGGCGGCGTCGAGATCCCACGGCACCGCGGCGGCCGGTTGACCGGTCAGATTCCAGATTTCGAAGAACGGCACCCGGGCCGAAACCAGCAGCAACGAGGAAATCGCCCCGCGGCGTTGGTAGGCGCCGACACGCTGTGGCCCGGTGGCGTTCGCAGGAGTGACGAGCACGTCGACGTCGTCGAAGATCGACTGGATGCGCGCGGCCAGCGCCGCCTCGCCGGCACGCACCGACGCCATCCGCCGGTCGGAGAACAAGCGCCCGATCCGCGCCATGTTGCGGGTGCGCGCCTCCAGCCGCTCCGGATGAGGCAATGACCGAAAATCGTTGTAGATACCGCGGAAATAGCGTGGCAAATAGTTGCGGTAGATCGCCGTCGGCGGGTAGTCGGGGTCGCGGGCGATGACGTGGTGGCCCAAGTCGCGCAGCAACGCGCCCGCCTGCTCGACCGCCGCCCGCTGCTGCTTGCCGCATCGCACCATCAACGGTGGTGGAACCTTGGTGCTCAACGCGATTCGCAGCCGGCCGGGCGTCCCTGCCGCGGCCGCGACGAATCCGCCCTCGGGGCCCGGCACCGTCGTCGTCGCATCCAGGAACAGTGCGGCGTCGGTCACCGAACGTGCAATCGGGCCGCTGACGCTGAGGCCACACCAGGCGTCGTCGTGCGGCGCCAGCGAGACGCGGTCGCGCTGCGGTTTGAGACCGAACACACCACACCAACTCGACGGGATGCGGATCGAGCCGCCACCGTCGGAACCCAATGCCAACGGGGCCAGCGCGGCGGCCACCGCTGCGCCGCTACCGCCGCTACTGCCGCCCGGTGTGCGAGACACATCCCATGGGTTGCGGGTTGCACCGAACGTCACCGATTCGGTGTAGGGCATCATCATCAGCTCGGGCACGGCGGTCTTGCCGAGGATCACCGCGCCGGCCGCGCGTAACGCACGCACCACCTCGGCGTCATGGGTTACCGCCGGACCATGTGCGCTGGTGCCGTAAGCCGTTGTCTGCCCGGCGATGTCGACGTCGTCCTTGATCGCGACCGGAACCCCGAGCAGCGGCAACCGTTCGCCGGCGTCGAGGCGGCTCTGCGCCGCCAGCGCCTCCTCACGCGCGGTGCCGGCCAGCACGGTGCGATACGACCGCAGCTGCGGGTCCAGCTGTGCGATGCGATCCAGGTAGACCTCGAGCAGTGCGGGAGCGGTGACCGTGCCGGCAGCCAACATTCGGGCCTGCTCGGCCGCCCCGGCGAAGGCGAGCTCGCGAGGGTCCATGTGCAGGCACACTACTGGTATGCCGGACAGGACGTTCGATCTGTTGACCGAGGACCAGCTGCGCGGGCGCAACACCATCAAGTGGAACTTCTTCGGTCCCGATGTGTTGCCGCTGTGGATCGCCGAGATGGACTTCCCCACCGCACCGCCGGTGCGCGACGCAGTCCGCGCCTGCGTTGACAACGAGGAGTTCGGCTATCCGCCGTTCGGCGAGGACGAACTGCCGCGGGCGACCGCCGAGTGGTGCCGACAGCGCTACGGGTGGCAGGTGCAGCCCGAGTCGGTCCGCGTCGTTCCCGATGTGCTCAAAGGAATGGAAACCGTCGTCAATTTCCTCACCCGGCCGGAGAGCCCGGTGGTGTTGCCCGTTCCGGCATACATGCCATTTTTCGACGTGCTGCGGGTCACCGGCCGGCAACGCGTGGAAATCGTGATGAATCAAGACGTTTCGGGCCGGTACGTGATGGACCTGGACGCGCTTGATGCGGCGTTCGCCAGCGGGGCCGGGTCGTTGATTCTGTGCAATCCCAACAATCCGCTGGGCACCGCGTTCACCGCCGATGAGCTGCGCGCCATCGTCGACATCGCAGCCGCCCACAACGCGCGCGTCATCGCCGACGAGATCCACGCGCCACTGGTCTACGGGCGACCGCACGTGGCCGCCGCCTCGGTCTCCGAGACGGCTGCCGATACCGTGGTCACGCTGCTGTCGGCATCCAAAGGGTGGAACCTGCCCGGCCTGATGTGCGCCCAGGTGGTGCTGTCCAATTCCCGTGACATCGACGAGTGGGACCGGATCAACATGCTGCACAAGATGGGCGCCTCCACCGTCGGTATCCGCGCCAACATCGCCGCCTATGCCCACGGCGCGGCATGGTTGGACGAGGTGCTGAGCTACCTGCAGACCAATCGCGACCACCTGGCCCGCGCCTTGCCCGAGTCGGTTCCCGGAGTGCGGATCAACGCTCCGGAGGCCACCTATATGTCGTGGGTGGATTTTCGCGCGCTGAATCTGCCCACTGAGCCTGCGGGCTACCTGTTGGCCAAGGCCAAGGTGGCGCTGTCTCCCGGCATCCCGTTCGGGCCCACGGTGAGCTCCGGGTTCGCGCGGCTGAACTTCGCGACGCCGCGGGCAATCCTGGATCGCGCACTTGCGGCGATGGCGGCCGCCTTGTCGGCCTGATCTGTCGCTACCGTGGCCTTATGTCCTGTGTGTTCTGCGCGATCGTCGCCGGAGAAGCCCCGGCCATCCGCATCTACGAAAACGACGACTACCTGGCGATCCTCGACATCCGCCCATTCACCCGGGGCCACACGCTGGTCGTGCCCAAACGGCACACGGCCGATCTGACCGACACTCCGCCGCAGACACTGGCCGACATGGTGACAATCGGACAGCGCATCGCCAAGGCGGCCCGCACCACCGAGTTGGCCGACGCCACCAACATCGCGATCAACGACGGGCGCGCCGCGTTCCAAACCGTTTCCCACATCCACTTGCATGTGCTGCCGCGCCGCAATGGCGACAAGCTGGCGGTGGCCAAGGGAATGCTGCTGCGCCGCGACTCCGACCGGGACGCCACCGGGCAGATGCTGCGCGACGCGCTGGCGCGAATCGACGCCCGGCAGTCAGACTGAAGGAATGAATATCTCCGGATGGGTCGAGCAACGCGTCGGACCGTTACTGCTGCGGGCGCACGACGCGATCTACAAGGCAACCAATGGCCGCATTGGTCACCGGATACCTGGCATCCCGCCAAGCTTGTTGCTGCATACGGTCGGCGCCAAGACCGGCAAGGCGCGAATCAACGCACTATCGTATGCACGCGATGCCGACAGCTACCTCATCGTGGCGTCCAAAGGGGGTGACCCGAAAGCGCCGGGCTGGTATCACAACCTGAAAGCCAACCCGAACGTCAAAATCAATGTCGGTCCAAAGCGTTTGGCTGTTACGGCGCGGCCGGTCCTGCCTGGCGACGCTGACTACGCCCGGTTGTGGGAGGTTGTGAACAAGAACAACGCCAACCGCTACAAGGCCTATCAGGAAAGGACGTCGCGGCCAATTCCGGTGATCGTGCTGACGCCTTAGCGCCGAGCGTGAAGCTGTTGCGAAAATTTTCGAGTTTTTTCGCAACAGCTTCACATTCGGCGATGGTCGGCCCGCTTAGAACAGCTCTTTGGCCAGCAGCTCCAACGTGGTTTCCCGACCGGGAGCGGTCGCCGGGTCGGTGCCGCGACGGGCCGCGGCCACCGGGTTGACCATCACTTCGTCGACGTCGAACCGCGCAGCCAACCCACGCGCTTGTTCGGCCGCCTCGGCCGGTGTGCCGACGACCGCGCGCCGCAGGCCGCTTTCGACGATGTGCTGCTGTTGCGGTGTCAGATTGGCGTTTTCGGCGTCTTCGACGAGCTGTAAAGGCCCCAACGGTTGGCCGGTGCGCAACCGCGCCATCATCTGCAGGTTCGGCAGCATCAATGCCGTTGCCTCGTCCCGCGTTTCGGCGACCACGGCGTTGACCGTCAGAAACGTGATCGGCTCGGCGGCCAGCTCGCTGGGCACGAACTGCGACCGGTAGAGCGCCAGCGCCTCGTCGGTCCCCTTGCCGGAGAAGTGGTGGGCAAACACATAGGGCAGCCCCTTGGCTGCGGCCAGCCGCGCCGAGTACATCGACGACCCCAGCAGCCACAACCGCGGCTCGGTGGCTGCGGCCGGAGTGGCCTTGAGCAGGTACTCACCGTCACGCAGTTGCACCCGCACGCCACTGCTGCTCATCATCGCCCGCACGTGGTCGAGATAGTCCGGGAACTGCTCGATATCTCGGTCGTCGCGGCCGGCTGCGCCGCGCAGCATCACCGATGTAACCGGGTCGGAGCCGGGCGCCCGCCCGATGCCGAGATCGATGCGGCCCGGCGCGGCCGCTTCCAGCAGCGCGAACTGTTCGGCCACGGCCAGCGGCGCGTGATTGGGCAGCATGACACCACCGGACCCCAGCCGCAGCCGGGTGGTCTGGGCGGCGAGGTAAGCGATCAGCACCGGCGGGCTGGTGGCGCCCACCGACGGCATGTTGTGATGCTCGGCGACCCAATAGCGGGTGTAACCCAGCCGGTCAGCGACCTGCGCCAGTCGTACCGTGGCCGCCAGCGCATCGGCGGTGGTCTGGTCGGTGCGCACCGGGACGAGATCGAGAACGGAAAGCCGCATGTTGCCCTCAACGCCGCCGGTCATCGGGATAGTCCGGCCAGCACGGCGGCCCGGCCGAAAACGTCGTCGAGCATCGCGGTGGTCAGCTTGCCGGTAAAGGTGTTCTGCTGGCTGGGGTGATAGCAGCCCACCAGCGCCACCTCGCCGTGGGCGGCCCGCACCGTCGCGGTGGCACCGTGCCCGAACTTCGGTAGCGGCCGCGGAACCTGGCCGCCGCCCGAGCGGACCATGTCCAGCGCCGATCGCCAGCCGAAGCCACCCAGCGCAACGATGACCCGCACGTCGTCGCCGGTCAGCCGCCATTCAGCGGTCAACCACGGCGCGCAGGTGGCCCGCTCGGCGGGTGTGGGCGCATTGGCCGGCGGTGCGCATCGCACCGCGGCCGCGATCCGCGTGCCGTGCAGCATCAACCCGTCGGCGGCGTCCACACTGACCGGCGAGCTCGCCAACCCGGCCCCGTACAACGCCGCATACAGCACATCGCCGGAGCGGTCGCCGGTGAACATCCGGCCGGTCCGATTGGCGCCATTGGCGGCCGGAGCCAGGCCGACGATCAACACCCGCGGCCGCTCGACACCCCAACCCGGCACCGGCCTGCCCCAATACGGCTGATCGGCGAACGAGCGCCGTTTAGTCAGAGCCGCCTGTTCGCGCCACTCGACCAGTCGCGGGCAGGCCCGGCACACCGACACCTCCGCGTCGAGTTGGTCCACCGTCTCGGCGGCCTCGGCCATCGCAGCGACCTGGGCCGCCGCGGAAGCCACCGCGGTGTGGGGGGTGGCGGGATCACCAGGCCAGCCGGTCCCGGGCGGCACCGGCGAATCGAACAACGCTCCAGTGCGCGGGTGGGCAAGGCTCACCCGTCTACTGTGCACGCCGAACGAAATTCAACGGCCGACCGGGGTCGGCATTGTTTCCCTCATCACGCGAACGGCTAGTCACCGGGGATGCCGCAGACGAGGATTGATCCATGAATGCACTTCGCTCACCCGAGCGGTCCGCCCGCGACGTCGGCCCGCTGCTCGAAACGTTGGCGCGGCACGTCGAAGCTGCCGACGGCAGTCGGCACCGGCAGATCACCAATGCGATGACCGGCGAGCCGCTGGGCAAGGTGCCGCACTGCTCGGCAGCCGATGTAGCAGCCGCCGCTTCGCGCGCCCGCGCTGTCCAACCGGACTGGGCGGCACGTCCGATCGGCGAGCGGGCAGCCGTGCTGCTGCGTTTCCATGACCTGGTGTTGGCACGCCAGGACGAGGTGCTCGACCTGCTCCAATTGGAGAACGGCAAGGCGCGCCGGCACGCCTTCGAGGAGGTCATCGACGTCTGCCTGACTGCCCGTTATTACGCGCACACCGCCGAGGAGTACCTGAAGCCCAAGCGGCGCCAGGGTGTGCAATTGGTGCTCACCGAAGTCTGGGAGCACCGCCACCCGAAGGGGCTGGTCGGCATCATCTCGCCGTGGAACTATCCGCTGACCCTCGGCATCAGCGACGCGATTCCGGCGATCGTCGCCGGCAACGCGGTGTTGGCCAAACCCGATGACAGGACACCCTTTTCGGCGCTGTGGGCGGTCAGCCTGCTCGAGGAGGCCGGGATGCCGAAGGGTTTGGTCCAGCTGGTCACCGGACCTGGATCGGAGTTGGGCACCCCGATCATCGAGCAGGCGGATTATTTGATGTTCACCGGTTCCACCAATACCGGACGCCATGTCGCCAAGCAGGCCGCCGAGCGACTCATCGACTGCTCGATGGAACTCGGCGGCAAGAACGCGCTCCTGGTCCTCGACGACGCCGACGTCTCGCGCGCGGCAGCCGGGGCGGTGCGGGCCGCGTTCTCCAACGCCGGCCAACTGTGTATTTCCATCGAACGCATCTATGTGGCCAAGTCGCTGTGGGAGGACTTCGTCGGCGCATTCGTCAAAGCAACCAAGGCGATGACATTGTCAGGCGCACTGGACTATTCAGCGGACATGGGATCGCTGATCAGTGAGACACAGTTGCAAACCGTCACCGATCACGTCGACGACGCGGTGGACAAGGGCGCCACCGTGCTGGCGGGCGGACGACCACGACCCGACATCGGCCCCTACTTCTACGAGCCCACCATCCTGAGCGGCGTGCGTGAGGGCATGGACGCATTCGCCGACGAAACCTTTGGGCCCGTGGTCTCGCTTTATCCCGTCGAGTCGGAGCAAGAGGCCATCGACAAAGCCAACGACAGCGACTACGGGTTGAACTTCGCGGTGTGGACCAACGATGCGGCCCGGGGCCGGCGGGTGGCCGCGCAACTGCAGGCCGGCACGGTGAACGTCAACGGGGCGTACGCCGCAGCCTGGGCGTCCGTCGACGCCCCGATGGGCGGCATGAAGGACTCCGGCGTCGGACGGCGGCACGGCGAGCACGGGATCCTGAAGTACACCGAGTCCCAGACCATCGCGACCGAACGCTTGCTGCCGGTGGGTGCCCCAACCTGGGCGCGCGCCGACCGGTATGCGCGAGTGATGACCACCGGTCTGCGGTTGCTGCGCCGGTTGCCCGGGGTGAAATAGGTCGCGGTCCGTAGGATCGCCTGCGTGGGTGCGGAAGTGCTGGCGGGCCTGATCGCCGAGTTGCCGGACGGGATGGTGGTCACCGATCCGGCCGTTACCGAGGGCTATCGGCAAGACCGCGCGTTCGACCCGTCGGCGGGTAAACCGCTGGCGGTGGTGCGGCCGCGCCGTACCGAAGAGGTGCAGATCGTCATGCGCTGGGCCAGCGAGCACCGGGTTCCGGTGGTGACCCGCGGCGCCGGCACCGGCTTGTCGGGCGGGGCCACCGCCGTCGACGACGGGATCGTGTTGTCGACGGAGAAGATGCGCGACATCGTCGTCGACCCGATCACCCGGACCGCGGTGTGCCAGCCCGGTTTGCTCAATGCCGAGGTGAAGAAGACCGTCGCCGAGTACGGACTGTGGTATCCGCCCGACCCGTCGTCCTACGAAATCTGCAGCATCGGCGGCAATATCGCGACCAACGCCGGCGGGCTGTGCTGCGTGAAATACGGCGTCACCACCGACTATGTGCTCGGCGTGCAGGTGGTACTGGCCGACGGCACCGCGGTGCGACTGGGCGGCCCGCGGCTCAAGGACGTCGCCGGGCTTTCGCTGACCAAGCTGTTCGTCGGCAGCGAGGGCACCCTGGGAGTGATCACCGAGGTGACGTTGCGGCTGGTTCCGCCGCAGCAGCCGTCGTGTGTGGTGGTGGCCAATTTCGCGTCGGTGGAGGCCGCTGCCGAGGCAGTGCTGGCGGTGAGTGGGCGAATCCGCCCCGCGATGCTGGAGTTCATGGACTCTGTCGCGATCAACGCGGTGGAGGACAAGCTGCGGATGGGGCTGGACCGCGGTGCCGCCGCGATGCTGCTGGCCGGCTCCGACGAGCGCGGCCGGGCGGGCGCTCAGGACGCCGAGTTCATGGCCGGCGTGTTCACCGAACACGGTGCCTCCGAAGTGTTTTCCACTGACGACCCGGAAGAGGGCGAGGCGTTCGTCGCTGCCCGCCGATTTGCGATTCCGGCAGTAGAGGCCAAAGGCCCACTGCTGCTCGAAGACGTCGGTGTCCCGCTGCCCGCGCTGGCCGACCTGGTCGGCGGGATAGCCCGGATCGCCGCCGAGCGCGAGCTGATGATCTCAGTGATCGCGCACGCCGGCGACGGCAACACCCATCCGCTGATCGTCTACGACCCCGCCGACCCGGCGATGACCGAGCGGGCGCAGTTGGCCTACGGGGAAATCATGGACCTGGCCACCCGACTGGGCGGCACGATCACCGGTGAACACGGTGTCGGCCGGTTGAAGCGGCCCTGGCTGGCCGACTATCTCGGCCCGGACGCGATGGCGCTGAACCGCCGCATCAAAGACGCACTGGATCCGCAAGGCATTTTGAACCCCGGCGCCGGGGTATGACGGCGCCGGCGCGGTCCTGGTGGGGCTGGGGCGCCGTCGCCGACGAGTTGTCGCAGACCGAGTCCGCCGACCTGGTTGCCCGGACCGCGGCGATGTTGCCCGGCCATGACTTCACCGATCATCCCCCGCCCGACCCGGCGACGCTCGGTGTCGCCGCGGCCCGGGTCCGTCCGCCGGCCGCACTGGCACAGCTCTGCAGCGACGACCCCGTCGACCGACTCTCCCATGCCCGCGGCAAGGCGTTTCGAGACGTCGTGCGCAATCTGCTCGGGCAGCTCGATCATGTACCGGACCTTGTCGTCCGGCCCCGCACCGAGCAAGACGTGATCGACCTGCTGGACTGGTACTCGGCCACCGCCACACCCGTGATCCCTTATGGCGGCGGCAGTTCGGTGGTCGGCGGCGTCGAGCCTCGGTTCGACGGTCCGGCAGTCTCACTCGATCTCGGTCACCTCGATCGCGTCGTGGACGTCGACCCGGTCAGTCGCACCGCGCGGATCCAAGCCGGCAGCTACGGGCCCGCCCTGGAGAACGCGCTTCGCCCGCACGCGCTGACGTTGCGGCACTACCCGCAGTCGTTCGCCTACTCCACCCTGGGCGGCTGGTTGGCCACCCGCGCAGGCGGACACTTCGCCACGCTCTACACCCACATCGACGACCTCACCGAGTCGATGCGGATCATCACCCCGTCCGGCGTCGTCGAATCACGGCGACTGCCCGGCTCGGGCGCCGGCCCCTCGCCGGACCGGATGTTCCTCGGCTCCGAAGGGATCCTCGGCGTCATCACCGAAGCCTCGATGCGCCTCCAGCACCGGCCCCGCTGGCAAGTCACCGCGTCGATCACGTTCGAGCAGTACGAGCACGCGGTCGCAGCCACCCGGTCGATCGCCCAAGCCGGGCTCTACCCGTCGAACTTCCGGTTGCTCGACCCCGCCGAGGCCTTCATCAATGCCGGCGTCACCGTCGGCGGGGGTCTGTTACTGGTCGCGTTCGAATCCGCGGATCATCCGGTGGACGTCTGGCTGGACCGCGCGGTGCAGCTCGCCGCCGACCACGGCGGCACCGTCACCGCCCGGCGAAGCAAAGACGCCGACCGCGATCCCGACGACTCGGCGTCGACGTGGCGCTCAGCCTTCCTGCGGATGCCCTACCAGCGCGACGCGCTGGCCCGCCGCTCGATGATCGTGGAAACATTCGAGACCGCATGCACCTGGGACCGTTTCGAGTCGTTGCACCAGGCCGTCACCGCGGCCGCGCATGCCGCCATCGCCGATGTCGCCGGCGCCGGGCTGGTGACCTGCCGGTTCACCCACGTCTACCCCGACGGGCCCGCGCCCTATTACGGCATTTATGCCGCCGGCCGCTGGGGCAGCACCGTCACACAGTGGGACGACATCAAGGCCGCCATCTCGCAAGCCATCCTCGACAACGGCGGCACCATCACCCACCACCACGCCGTCGGCCGCGACCACCGGCCCTGGTATGACCGGCAGCGCCCCGATCCGTTCGCGGCCGCACTCGCCGCGGCCAAAGCCGCGCTGGACCCAGCCGGAATCCTGAATCCCGGCGTGCTGATCCCCGCCCGGGGTTGACACATACTGCCCATTGTCGTACCAATGAGACATGACAGCTATAGTGTCTCATCAGCCACGGTTCGAACTAGCCACCGCCGAGACCTGGCCGAACCCCTGGCCGATGTACCAAGCACTGCGCGATAACGATCCTGTGCACCACGTCGTTCCGGACACCAGACCCGACGACGACTACTACGTACTGTCCCGCCACGCCGATATCTGGGCAGCCGCGCGCGACCACGAGACGTTCTCATCAGCCCAGGGCCTCACCGTCAACTACGGCGAACTGGAACTCATTGGGCTGCAGGACAACCCACCGATGGTGATGCAGGATCCCCCGGTGCACACCGAATTTCGCAAGCTGGTGTCGCGCGGCTTCACTCCGCGCCAGGTCGAAGCGGTGGAGCCCAAGGTGCGCGAATTCGTCGTGCAGCGCATCGAGCGGTTGCGCGCCGACGGCGGTGGCGACATCGTCGCCGAGTTGTTCAAACCGTTGCCGTCGATGGTGGTCGCTCATTACTTGGGCGTTCCCGAAGAGGACCGGACCCAGTTCGACGGTTGGAGTCAGGCCATCGTCGCGGCCACCACCTCCGACGGTGGGGTGGTCAGCGCTGGTGACGCGGTCGGGTCGATGATGGCTTACTTCTCCGGGCTGATCGAACGACGCCGGACCGAACCCGAGGACGACACGGTTTCGCATCTGGTTGCCGCCGGCGTCGGGGCCGACGGCGACATCGCCGGGACGCTGTCGGTGCTGGCGTTCACCTTCACGATGGTCACCGGCGGTAACGACACCACCACCGGAATGCTCGGCGGATCAACCCAATTGCTGCATCAGCGCCCCGACCAGCGTCGGCTGCTCGTCGACAATCCCGAGCTGATTCCGGATGCGGTGGACGAACTGCTGCGGCTGACCTCGCCGGTGCAAGGCTTGGCCCGCACCACGACCCGCGACGTGACGATCGGCGACACCACGGTGCCGGCCGGCCGTAGGGTCCTGTTGCTCTACGGATCGGGCAACCGCGACGAGCGCCAGTACGGGCCGGACGCCGGTGAACTCGATGTGCGCCGGTGTCCACGCAACATCTTGACGTTCAGTCACGGCGCCCACCACTGCCTGGGCGCCGCGGCCGCCCGCATGCAGTCGAGGGTGGCATTGACCGAATTGCTGGCCCGCTGCCCGGATTTCGATGTCGACGAGTCCGGCATCGTGTGGTCCGGAGGGAGTTATGTGCGGCGCCCGCTGTCGGTGCCGTTCCGGGTCAGGTCGTGATGGCGGGCAACGACTGGCTGGCGGCCCGTCGCAGCGAAGTGGCTGCCGACAAGATCCTCGACGCCGCCGAGGAACTTTTCACGCGCCAAGATCCCGCGTCGGTCGGCATGAACGAAATCGCCAAGGCCGCAGGGTGTTCCCGCGCGACCCTATACCGCTACTTCGAGAACCGCGAGGTGCTGCGGTCGGCCTACGTACACCGTGAGACCTATCGGCTCCACCACGCGATCAAATCGCACATCGGCGGCGTCGACGACCCACGCGAACGACTGGTCGCCGGCATCACCACCACATTGCGCCTGGTTCGCGAGAGTCCTGCGCTCGCCGCCTGGTTCGCGGCTACCCAGCCGCCACTCGGTGGCGAGATGGCCGAGCGGTCCGACGTGATCACCGGCCTGGCTGCTGCGTTCGTCACCTCGTTGGGCGCCGACGCTTCAGCGGCAACCGAACGCCGTGCGCGCTGGCTGGTTCGGGTGATCACGTCGCTGCTGATCTTTCCGGGCCGCGACGACGTTGACGAGCAGGCGATGATCGAGGAGTTCGTGGTCCCGATCGTGACGCCGGCGGCTCATTCCATCGAGCGTCCCACCATCCAATAAGCCCGCGACGCAATCGATTTGCGCGGGATCCCGAAGTCTTCACGGAGCACCTTGGCGACCGACCGGGTGGTGCGAGAGTCGCAGGCGACCCAACCGAAGTGCTCGCTGGCGTCGAAGGCCGCCGACCGCACCGTTTGCACCAACGCCTCGCCCGCATTCTTGCGGTCCACCCAGTTGACGTCGGCACCACGTGCCACCGGTAGGTCCTTGTCCTCGTCGTATCCCGCCTCGAGGAACACCTGCGCCGGAGCGTCCCCGATCGCCCCGAGCAGTGAGTTGATCGCCGGCAATGAAGCGGCGTCTCCGACGATGACGTACCCCGCCGGCGGCGGCTCCGGAATGGCGAACTTACTGCCCATCACGGTCGCCTCGATGGTGTCACCGGGCTGCGCATTCCGCGCCCACTGCGACGCTATCCCGCCGTGCAGTGCGAACTCGATATCCACCGTATCGGCGGCCGGGTCGGGGTTGACCAGCGTATAACCGCGCTGGTGGGCTTTGCCGCGGTTGGCGAACCACATCCGGATCCACATCGTCGGATGCACGGAGTGGTCGGCGAGCATCCCGCCGGCGTCGAAGCTCAGGCGCAGGTAATGCGGGCTGATCTCGCGCTTACCGGTCACGGTCAGCCGATAATCACCGGCGCCCATCAACTTCAGCACCGCGCCCGCGAAACCACGGGACCCCTTCTGATCGGCCATTCGCCTTAACGTCCCTTCCGTGTGACTTAGGCGAGCCTATCCTATTATGGAGCGGTCAGCGCCGCACCCGGGTAAGCCGATGCAACAGCCACGCCAGCGGAGTGGTGATCACCAGCGTCGCCACGAACAGGTTCACCGCCGACCCGGTGTAGATCCGATAGCGCACGATCTCAACCATCGCGATCTCCATCGTCACCAGATGGATCAGGAAAATCTCGTAGGAGATCTCGCCCAGCCACACCATCGGACGGCTCGCCAACAGCGAGCTGTACCAACCGCGGTCACCCAGCGCCAGCGGCGCGACCGCCAGGGTGGCGATGGCCGCATAAAACCCGGACTTGACCAACGCCTCGACCAACCCCTGCGGTGATGTGGTCGGTGCGCCGGCGATCGGCGTGGAGACGATGAAGTAGCTGATCACCGCCAGTGGTATCGCGACGACGGCGTAGCAGCGCGCGCCCATCGCCTGCAGCACCGCCAGCATCATGCCGCCGATGAACCAGGCCAGGTAGCCGGGCAGCCACACTCGTGCCCCGTTGGGCACCGAGGTGGCGACATGCACGAAGGCCAACCACGCCGGAGTGATCAACGCCAGTACCCCAAGTGCGACCAGCAATCGCACCGGCTGCCATTGGCGTTTGCACAGCACCACCAACAGCAGGTAGGCCAGCAGCGGAAGGACGGCATAGAAGGCGACTTCCACTGCCAGGCTCCACATTTGGGTGAGTCCTTGATGCAGATACGACATCAGGTAGTTGCCCGTGTAGATCTGCGTCAGGGTGAGGTTGCGAAACAGCCCAAGCCAAGTGTGCCCGGGGTTCGGACCGGCGGTCCGGAACTGATAGACCAGGTAGGCGGCCAGCACCGCGACGATATAGGCGGGCATGATGCGCCGAACCCGATGCCACGCATAACGACTGACCGACGGTGCGGGCGCGCCGGTGGCGACCGACTGCACCCAGGGACGAAACAGCAGGAATCCGGACAGCACGAAGAAGATCGGCACACCGATCTCCATTCGCGATCCGACCAAACCGAAATAGCCCTGGACGTACTTTCCGGTGGTGTAGGCGGCGTGGGTGCCGACCACCAGCAGTGCGGCGACCGCGCGGATGCCGGTGAGGGACGCGACCCGGTCCGGCCCGGAAGTCTGTTCCAGCCCGCCCTGGGCGGTGGTGGGTTCTGAGACGGTCATCCGGTCTTTTTCCGGCGTGTTTTGCCGGTGCTGGGTCCACTATGGCGGTGGTCGGGTCGAAGATTGATGAGCACTCCCGAAATACGGGTGCGTTCAAGGGCTTTAAGCGCTGCACGAGGTAACTTCGCGGGAAGTTCCACTAGTGAGAAGTCCGGCCCGATGGTGATGTGGCCGAAATCGCTACGGTGCAAACCGCCCTCGTTGGCGATAGCGCCCACGATGGCGCCAGGACCGACCTTGTGCCGCTTGCCCACTGCGATGCGGTAGGTGGCGAATCCCTCCTTCGGCCCTTGGCCCCGTTTGGATTTGGCCGGCCGGTCGCGATGTTCTTTAGCGCGCCGCTCGGGCGGTGGTTCGGGAGCCATCAGGAACGCGTCGCCGTCGCGTGACTGCAGCGCCAGCGCCGCTGCGATGTCTGCCATCGGGACGTCATGTTCGCGTTCGTAATCCTCGATCAGGCTGCGGAACAGCTCGATTCCCGGCGAGCCAAGCGTGTCGGTGATCGAGTCGGCGAACTTCGCCACCCGCTGGGCGTTGACGTCCTCGACGGTGGGTAGTTCGGCTTCGGCGAGCTTTTGCCTGGTCGCCTTCTCGATGGCCTTGAGCAGGTGGCGTTCTCGCGGGGAGACGAACAGCAGCGCGGCGCCCGACCGCCCGGCCCTGCCGGTACGCCCGATCCGGTGCACGTACGACTCGGTGTCATGCGGGATGTCGTAGTTGAGCACATGCGAGATGCGCTCCACGTCCAGTCCACGGGCGGCCACATCGGTGGCGACCAGAATGTCCAGGCCGCCGTCCCGCAGCGCGGCGATGGTCCGCTCGCGCTGGGCCTGCGGAATGTCGCCGTTGATGGCGGCGGCGGAAAACCCTCGGGCACGGAGCTTTTCGGCGACTTCTTCGGTGGCCTGCTTGGTACGGACGAAGACGATCATCGCCTCGAACGGCTCCACCTCGAGGACTCGGGTCAGCGCGTTCATCTTACGCGGACCGGCGACCTGGATGTAACGCTGCGAAATATTCTCTGCCGTCGCGGTTTTCGTTTCAACGGTAACCTCGAGCGGCTCATGCAGGTATTTGGCCGTCAGTTTGCGGATCGCCGGCGGCATCGTCGCCGAGAATAAGGCGACCTGCTTGTATTCCGGGGTATCCGACAAGATGCGCTCGACGTCTTCGGCAAACCCCATGGTGAGCATCTCGTCGGCCTCGTCGAGCACCAGGTAGTCGACCCGGGACAGATCCAGCGTTCCCCGTTCGAGGTGGTCGATGACTCGGCCGGGAGTGCCGACGACGACCTGTGCGCCGCGTTTGAGCCCGGCCAACTGCACGGCATAGGACGACCCGCCGTAAATCGGCAGCACATTGATCCTCGGCAGATGCGCGCCGTAGCGGCTGAAGGCCTCCGCCACTTGCAGCGCCAGTTCGCGGGTCGGGGCCAGCACCAGCGCCTGGGTCGCTTTGCTGCCGGTGTCGATCTTGGACAGGATCGGGATCGCGAAGGCGGCCGTCTTGCCGGTACCGGTCTGTGCCAGGCCCACGACGTCGGACCCCGCCAGCAGCGCCGGGATCGTCGCTGCCTGGATCGCCGAGGGCGACTCGTAGCCGACGTCGACGACGGCCTGCAGCACCGAGGGGTGAATCTGCAGGTCGGCAAACGTCGTAGTCGCGGTATCTGGGGAGGTCATCGGACCTGCAGTCTAGTGGTCGCGACGCGACGAGATCGTTCTCAGCCGCGCCTGCCACGCCCGCATGTCTCGTGGCGGTACGGTGCAGCGTTGTGTGCAGGCATGCCGGACGCGTCGTGGTCGTGCTCTTGGCCGCGGCGCTGGCCGGTTGCAGTCCGGGCGACTCGACGGTGTCCAAGACGCCACAGGCGTCGACGCCCCCTGCAAGTGCGCCCGCCGGCAAGCCCGGCGGCCCGGTCCAAACTGCCCCGACCAGCACCTCCGCCGGGCCGGCCGACCCGTGCGCGATCGATCTCGCCGATCCCGCGATCGCCCGGGCGGTTTCGGAGTTGCCCCGCGATCCGCGCAGCCAGCAGCCCTGGAACCCCGAGCCGCTGGCGGGCAACTACAACGAGTGCGCTCAACTGTCCGCGGTGATCGTCAAGGCCAATACGAACGCCACCAATCCCAATACCAGAGCGGTGATGTTCCATCTCGGCAAATACATCCCGCAGGGGGTGCCCGATACGTTCGGGTTCAACGGCTTGGACACGGCGCAAAGCACCGGCGACACCGTGGCGCTGACATACTCCAGCGGCATCAACGGCTTGGCCAGCGTGGTGAAGTTCCGCTGGAACGGCAATGGGGTGGAGTTGATCGGCAACACCCCCGGCTGAGCCGGCCACTCTGCCGCGAGTGTGCGTGTCGCCGGTCGACACGCCGTTGAATTTCCCGGGTCTGCGCACCCTCGGGCCGAGTTGACGGCCCGATTCTGTCGGTGGCCTCACCTACAGTTGCTGCTGTGTTCGTGACCGGCGGGGATGTCATCTACAGCGCGTCGGACCTCGCAGCAGCGTCCCGATGCGAATACGCGCTGCTGCGCAACTTCGACGCAAAGCTCGGCCGCGGACCCAAACTGGCCGTCGAGGACGAAATGCTGGCCCGCACCGCCCGCCTCGGCGACGCGCACGAACGACGCCGGCTCGAGCGGTTTCGGAGCCAATTCGGCGCCCGGGTCGCCGTCATCGGCCGTCCGGCATACACCGCTGCCGGGTTGACCGCCGCGGCCGCGGCCACCAAACATGCCATCGTCGGCGGCGCGCCGGTGGTGTATCAGGCGGCGATGTTCGACGGGCGTTTCGTCGGGTTCGCCGACTTCCTGGTGCGTGACGGCGAGCGGTACCGCGTCGCCGACACCAAGCTGGCCCGCTCGGCCAAAGTCACCGCGCTGCTGCAACTGGCCGCCTATGCCGACACGCTGGCCCGCTCGGGTGTTCCGGTGGCGCCGGAAGCCGAGTTGATCCTCGGCGATGACACTGTGCTGCGCTACCGCGTCGACGAGCTGATCCCCGTCTACCACGCCCAGCGCGCGTCGGTGCAGCGGCTACTCGACGAGCACTACGCCGCCGACGGGCCGGTGCGCTGGGACGACGAGCGGGTGCGGGCATGTTTCCACTGCCCGGAATGCACCGAGCAAGTCCGCGCCGCCGATGATTTGCTGCTGGTCGCCGGCCTGCGCGTCAGCCAGCGGGCCACGCTGCTCGACGCCGGCATTGGCACACTGGCCGACCTCGCCGATCACACCGGACCGGTGCCGGACTTGGCGACGCGGACGCTCGACAACCTTACCGCGCAGGCTAAACTCCAAGTGCAGCAACGTGATACCGGAATCCCGCAGTACGAAGTCGCTGATGCTAAGCCGTTGGCGCTGCTGCCCGAGCCCGACGACGGCGACCTGTTCTTCGACTTCGAGGGCGATCCGCTCTGGACGGCAGACGGCGGTGAATGGGGACTGGAGTATCTGTTCGGCGTACTGGAAGCCAGCGGCGCATTCTGCCCGCTGTGGGCGCACGACCGGGTCGACGAGCGAAAAGCGTTGGCGGATTTCCTCGCGATGGTGGCTGACCGCCGCAAGCGACACCCCGACATGCATATCTACCATTACGCGTCGTACGAGAAGACCGCACTGCTGCGCCTGGCCGGACGGTATGGCGTCGGCGAGGACGACGTCGACGACCTGCTGCGCAGCGGCACCCTGGTCGACTTGTATCCCCTCGTGCGCAAGAGTATTCGAGTAGGCGCCGAGTCTTTCAGCCTCAAGGCGCTGGAGCCGCTGTTCATGGGACGAGAGCTGCGCTCCGGCGAAGTCACCACGGCCACCGATTCGATCACCCAGTACGCCCGATTCTGCGACCTGCGGGCTGAAGGCCGCGCCGACGACGCGGCAACCGTGCTGAAGGAAATCGAGGACTACAACCACTACGACTGCCGTGCGACTCGTGCGCTCCGCGACTGGCTGCTGAGGCGGGCATCCGAATCCGGTATCACACCGCTTGGCGCCCAACCGGTATCGGACGGGGAAGACATAGAACAATACGACCCGCTGACGACGGCCCTGGCGGAGTTCACCGGCGATGCCGCCGCCGCCGACCGCAGTCCAGAGCAGACCGCGGTTGCCCTGATGGCCGCAGCCCGCGGCTACCACCGTCGCGAGGACAAACCCTTCTGGTGGGCACACTTCGACCGCTTGAACTACCCCGTCGACGAATGGGCAGACGACTCCGACGTTTTCATCATCGACGGCGGTTCGGTGGCGGTCGACTGGCATACGCCGCCACGCGCGAAGAAGCCGCAGCGGCGAGTACGACTGACCGGCGCACTGGCACGCGGGGAACTCAAATCGTCGGTGTTCGCACTATACGAAGCGCCGGCGCCGGCCGGCATGGCCGAAGATCCGGATCGCCGAGCCGCCGGCAAAGCCGAAGTTATGGAGGTCGACGACCCCACAGTCCCCACCGAAGTGACAATCCTCGAGCGAACGCACAAGAACGACGATACGTTTCACCAACTTCCGTTCGCACTTACCCCGGGGCAGCCCATCCCGACAAACAATCAGCGGGACTCGATCGAATCGGCGGCCGCCGGCCTCGCCGCCGCTTTACCCAAACTTCCCCACACCGCCGTCTTCGACATCCTGTTGCGCCGCGCGCCGCGAACCCGCAGTGGCGCCGCGCTGCCACGCAGCACCGACACGGCAGCAGATATCGCCACCGCGGTGCTGGACCTCGACGCGTCGTACATCGCGGTGCATGGACCACCCGGAACCGGCAAGACCTATACCGCCGCCCGGGTCGTCACCCGGCTCGTCGCCGAACACGGTTGGCGCATCGGCGTTGTCGCACAATCACACGCCGTGGTGGAAAACCTGCTGGACTGCGCGGTCTCAGCGGGAATCGACCCGCAGCGGGTCGCCAAGAAACGACACGGCCACAAAGAGCCACAATGGCAGCACATCCACGAGAGCCAGTATCCCGGATTCATCGACAACACCGCCGGCTGCCTGATCGGTGGCACGGCATGGGACTTCGCCAACCGCAATCGTGTCCCACCGGCCAGCCTGGACCTGCTGGTGATCGACGAGGCCGGCCAATTCTGTTTGGCGAACACCATCGCGGTGGCGCCGGCAGCCAAAAACCTGCTGCTGCTGGGTGATCCACAACAGCTGCCTCAGGTCAGCCAGGGCACCCACCCCGAACCGGTCAACGCCTCCGCGTTGGGCTGGCTGGTCGACGGGCAGCGCACGCTGTCGGCCGAGCGCGGATACTTCCTCGATCGCTCATACCGCATGCATCCCGCCGTCTGCGGGCCGGTCTCGAGGCTGTCGTATGAAGGCCGACTGGAGTCGTATGCCGAGCGCACCGCCGCACGCCACCTTGACGGGTATGCGCCCGGAATTCATGTGGTGGCGGTCCGCCATGACAACAATTCGATCGAAAGCCCGCAGGAAGCCGAGGCGATCGTGGCCGAGATCGCGCGCCTGCTCGGCTCGTCGTGGACCGATGAGGACGGCACGCGTCGGCTGCGCGGCGCCGATGTGCTGGTGCTGGCGCCCTACAACGCCCAAGTGGTGCTGCTGCGACAGTACTTGAGCGCCGCGCGTCTCGGCGACGTCCAGGTCGGAACCGTCGACAAGTTTCAAGGCGCCGAAGCGCCGGTGGTCTTCATCTCGATGACGGCGTCGTCCATCGAGGATATCCCGCGCGGAGTTCCATTCCTGCTCAACCGAAACCGGTTGAACGTAGCAGTCAGCCGTGCGCAATACGCGGCGGTGATCGTGCGGTCTGAAACGCTCACCGACTACCTGCCGACTACTCCGGGCGGCCTGGTGGACCTGGGTGCGTTCCTGGCGCTGACATCGACCGGCGCGCCGACTGGCTAGTCGTCGCGGAACGAGTGCCTTCCAAATCCCGGCGGCCTTTCGGGATCGGTTCGGTCGGGATCGGTTCGGTCGGGATCGGTTCGGTAATGCTTGTTGCGCGGGGGTTCATCGTCACCGAATCGGTGGCGGGCGACGTCGCGGTGGTGATTCGCCGGCGGCGAGAACTGCGCGATCGACCGCAGGCGGCGCTCCTCGTCGACGTGGAAGCCGTTGTGGGCGAAGCCAATAGGACCGGCGGAGTCGGCGGGTGAGTATCGGCGTTCTCCGGCGGGGGCTCTGAGCGGCTCCGTATCGCTGTCGTCGGCATCCGGCTGTCGGGGCGGTCGGCGCGGCGCACGGGGAGCGCGAGGCACCAGGTACTCCACGTAATCGTCGAAATCGTCTGAGACGTTCGGCATCGCACGCAGCCGGCCGGTTCGAGTAGCCAAACGATCGCCGGAAACGTCGTCGTCGGCATCGCTACGCCGGGAACTACGTTGGCTGCCAACGGCCGAAGCGCCGAAGCCGAGCATGAACATCGCAGCGGCCACCCCGAACAGCGCGATGAAGGCGGGTAACAGCATCGACTGGGACATCGCGGCCGCGAACGGATCGCGCAGGAACTCGGGCAACTGCAGGGCCCCGCCGTCCGCAGCTTCTGGGTGCAGACCGCCCGGCATCGGCGGCAACTCCGCAGTGATCCGTGAGGTCATGAATGCGGCGACGCTGGCGCTACCGAGCACCGCGCCGACCTGACGGGTCGCGTTGTAGACACCCGAACCCGCACCCGCCAGGCTGGGCGGCAGGTTCCGTGTTGCGGTGGCGCCCAGCGGTTGCCACACGAACGCCATCCCGAACCCCATCGCGATGAACACCAGCACCAGCTGCCAAATCGGGGTGGACGGTGTCATCTCGATCGAGAGCCAGGTCAGCGCGATCGCCAATACCGAGAAGCCGAAGCCGACAACCGACCGCGGATGGGCCCGGTCGACGATCCTGCCGACGATCGGGGCGAGCAGGCCACTGGTGATCGCCATCGGCGCGGTCAGCAGAGCCGAGCGAGTGGGAGACAATCCGCATACCGCCTGCGCATAGAACATCAATGGCAACACCATCGCCGTGGAGGCGAACCCGATGACCGCTACGCCGAGGTTGGACAGGCTGAAGTCGCGATCGCGGAAGATGTCCAGCGGGATCAGCGGTTCGCGGGTGTTCACCGACTGCCAGTACACGAACGCCACCATGAACCCGATACCTGCCACGATCACCGCCCAAATCCAGGGCGCCCACCCCGCGGACTGCCCCTCCTGCAGAGCGAAGACGATGAGGAACATGCCCACCGCGGACAGCGCGACACCGGCCAGATCGAATCGGTGAGTGTGCATGGGCAACTGCGGAATCAACCAAACTCCGAGTCCCAGCCCGATGATGCCCACCGGGACATTGACGAAAAAGATCCACTCCCAGCCCAGCGCGTCGACCAGCAGGCCGCCGGCCAGCGGTCCGACCAGGGTGGCGACGCCGGCGGTGGCGCCCCACACGCTCATGGCCATCCCGCGACGCTCGGCGGGGAAGATTCGGGTGATCGTCGACAGAGTCTGCGGGGTCAATACGGCGGCACCGATTCCCTGGACCACCCGGGCGCCGATCAGCATGCCGATGCTTCCTGACAGGCCACACAGCATCGAGGCAGCGGTGAACACGGCCAGACCGGCCAAATAGAGGTTCTTCGGGCCGAAGCGGTCACCGAGTCGGCCCGCCACCAGCAGCGGCACCGCGTAGGCCAGTAGGTAGGCGCTGGTCACCCAGATCACGGTGTCGTATCCGGTTTCCAGCCTTGTCATGATGCTGGGATTGGCGACTGCGACGATCGTCGAGTCCAGCAGGATCATGAAGAAGCCCACCATCATCGCCCAGAGCGCGTTCCAGGGGTTCGGCGTGTTCGCGCGCGTGCGCGGCGCCGTCGCAGCGCCGCGGTACGGACCGCCGGCGGATCGCGCCCGGACCCTCGCCCCGCTCGGCGCCGTCATATTCCCACCTCGTCTCGGCTTGCCATGCTCGTGTCAGCTCGGACCGACTGCGGCCACGGCAGCCGACCGGAACGCAGCGACTCGGCAAGCCCTCGCAGCCAGACAACTTCGGCTTCCACTGTCGCCAGCAGGTAGTCGAACGCCAGTTGGTGGGCGCTGGCCGGTGCGACACCACCGTCACGGAGCGCCATGATTTCGGCGGCCCGGGCCTCCATCGCCCCGACGCGGTCGTCGACGGCGTTCGCCGCGGCTTCCGGATCGAGCGTATCGATCGCGGCAAGCGCGGCGGCGAATTGCGGGAACTCCTCGACCGGAGTGGCCACCATGCGGCGCACCCGCTCGCCGAGCATCTCCACGCCGGCGTCGGTGATCTCATAGATGGCGCGCTCGGGCCGGTTGCCCTCGCGCCCGGCGGTGGCGCAGCGAATCAACTTCTCCTCGGTCAACCGGTCGACAACGTGGTACAGCGATCCCGGCCGGATTTTCACGATGCGGCCCGCCTGCCGCTGGATCAAGGTCTGGAACATCTCGTAGCCGTGCATCGGGCGCTCCTGCAGCAGCGCCAACACCGCGACGCCCAACGAGGTCGGTTGGTAGGCCATTGCGTGCTTCCTGTTCGCCCGAAGTAGTCGGCCCGGATTATTCCGGGTGGAGTAATCGACCTTGATGCCTCCCCCGGCTTTGGCTGGAGCGGCGCTAACCTGAGGTGACGCCATCTCGTCCGGCAGCGATGCGGATCGTGCAATGGTCCGAGGGAAGGCCGGGCACTGGATTCGGAGGCACTATGAGCGCCCGACGGACCGGGTCAGCGGGGATTCCCCAGACCGCCGGCAACAACAAGCCAAAAGCATCGGTGCGCGCTTTGGCGCACGTCATCGAACGCACCGCGCGGGCACAGGAGCCGGTGGCCAGGGCTTACGTGGAACGGCTGCGCCGCACAAACCCCGGGGCCAATCCGGCCGCCATCGCCTCGAAGCTGGAGAAGCGTTACCTGGCCGCAGTCACCGCCAGCGGTGCGGCGGTCGGGTCGGCAGCAGCCTTGCCGGGCATCGGCACCCTGGCGGCGCTGTCTGCGGCCGCCGGAGAAACCGCGGTTTTCCTCGAGGCCACCGCATTCTTCGCGTTGGCGACGGCCACGGTACATGGCATCCCCACCGAAAACCGGGAACGGCGCCGCGCCCTGGTGCTCGCTGTGCTGGTCGGCGACGACAGCAAGCACGCCATCGCTGAGCTGATCGGCCCGGGCCGCACCAGCGGAGCCTGGCTATCCGACGGCGTGGCGTCGCTGCCGATGCCGGCGGTGTCGCAGCTGAACTCGCGACTGCTCAAGTACGCCGTCAAGCGCTACACACTTCGCCGCGGCGCTCTGCTGTTCGGCAAACTGCTGCCGGCCGGTATCGGTGCCCTCATCGGCGCGATCGGCAATCGGATGGTCGGCAAGAAGATCGTCGGTAATACCCGTAAGGCGTTCGGCGGGCCTCCCGCTCGGTGGCCGGTGACGCTACATCTGCTGCCGACCGTTCGCGACGCAGCCGGCTAGCCGGCGATGCACGATTGGCGGGCTGTCCTCGGCGCGCCTGGCAGATCGTCGGCAAAGAGTTAGCCTTTATGGGGCGGAAGCGGTCGGGTCCGCCGCGGGTGGCAGATGCGCCGGTACACCCGGCGCAATGAGTGGCAAGCGTCGCTTGGCGCGCGTGCCGGACAGAGGAATCGAGGCGAGCAGCTGCCGTGAGCAGTACAAGTTCACCATTCGGGCAGAACGAATGGCTGGTCGAGGAGATGTACCGCAAGTTCCGGGACGACCCCTCCTCGGTCGATCCGAGCTGGCATGAGTTTTTGGTCGACTACAACCCCGAGCCGACGATTGACACCCCGACCACGAGTGACGGGCAACCGGCCACCTCAGCTCCAACCGCTCCAGAGCCTGCACCGAGCCCCAAACCGTCTGCACCACCCACCACCACCGCAGCGCCGGGCAACGGCGCCGCCAGCGCACCGGTCGCGCCGGCCAAGCCGGCCGGCCCGACACCGGGCGAGGGTGATGAAGTCCAGGTGCTGCGGGGCGCCGCCGCCGCAGTCGTCAAGAACATGTCCATGTCGCTGGATGTGCCGACGGCGACCAGCGTGCGCGCAATCCCGGCCAAGCTGCTGATCGACAACCGAACCGTCATCAACAACCAACTCAAACGCAATCGCGGCGGCAAGATCTCGTTCACCCACCTGCTCGGGTATGCGGTGGTGCAGGCGATCAAAGAGTTCCCCAACCTCAATCGGCACTTCGCCGAGGTCGACGGCAAACCCAGTGCAGTGACACCGGCGCACACCAATCTCGGGCTGGCGATCGATTTGCAGGGCAAAGACGGTAAGCGTTCGTTGGTGGTGGCCGGCATCAAGCGCTGCGAGAGTATGCGATTTGCGCAGTTCGTCACCGCATACGAAGACATCGTGCGTCGCGCGCGCGACGGCAAGTTGACCGCGGAAGATTTTGCCGGCGTGACGATTTCGTTGACCAATCCCGGCACCATCGGCACCGTGCATTCGGTGCCGCGACTGATGGCCGGGCAGGGTGCGATCATCGGTGTCGGCGCAATGGAATACCCGGCCGAGTTTCAGGGCGCCAGCGCCGAACGCATCGCCGAACTCGGGATCGGCAAGCTGATCACGCTGACCTCGACCTACGACCACCGCATCATTCAGGGCGCGGAATCCGGCGACTTCCTGCGCACCATCCACGAAATGCTGCTCTCGGACGGCTTCTGGGACGAGATCTTCCGCGAACTGTCCATCCCGTATGAGCCGGTGCGCTGGCGCCCGGACAATCCGGATTCGATCGTCGACAAGACCGCACGGGTCATCGAATTGATCGCCGCCTACCGCAACCGCGGGCACCTGATGGCCGACACCGATCCGCTGCGGCTGGACAACACCCGGTTCCGCAGTCACCCCGACCTGGACGTGCTGACGCACGGGCTGACACTGTGGGATCTCGACCGGGTGTTCAAGGTCAACGGTTTTGCCGGCGCGGAATACAAGAAGCTGCGCGACGTGCTGTCGGTGCTGCGCGATGCCTACTGCCGTCACGTCGGTGTGGAGTACACCCATATCCTCGAGCCCGAACAACAGCAGTGGCTGCAGGAACGAGTCGAGGTCAAGCACGACAAGCCGACGGTGGCCCAACAGAAATACATCCTGTCCAAACTCAACGCCGCCGAGGCGTTCGAGACCTTCCTGCAGACGAAATACGTTGGACAGAAGCGGTTCTCGTTGGAGGGTGCCGAGACCGTCATCCCGATGATGGACACCGTCATCGACCAGTGCGCCGAGTACGGACTCGACGAGGTCGTCATCGGCATGCCGCACCGCGGGCGGCTCAACGTGCTCGCCAACATCGTCGGCAAGCCGTACTCGCAGATCTTCACCGAGTTCGAGGGCAACCTGAACCCGTCGCAGGCGCACGGCTCCGGCGACGTCAAGTACCACCTGGGCGCCAGCGGCGTCTACATCCAGATGTTCGGCGACAACGACATTCAGGTGTCGCTGACCGCCAACCCGTCGCACCTCGAAGCCGTCGACCCAGTGCTGGAGGGGCTGGTGCGGGCCAAGCAGGACCTACTCGACAAGGGCACCAGCGAGAGCGGGTTCTCGGTGGTGCCGATGATGCTGCACGGTGACGCCGCCTTCGCCGGGCAAGGCGTGGTGGCCGAGACGCTGAACCTGGCGCTGCTGCCCGGTTACCGGGTCGGGGGCACCATCCACATCATCGTCAACAACCAGATCGGCTTCACCACCTCACCGGAGCACTCCAAGTCCAGCGAGTACTGCACCGACGTCGCGAAAATGATCGGGGCGCCGATCTTCCACGTCAACGGCGACGACCCCGAAGCCTGCGAGTGGGTGGCACGGCTGGCGGTGGACTTCCGGCAGAAGTTCCACAAGGACGTTGTCATCGACATGCTGTGCTACCGCCGCCGTGGTCACAACGAGGGTGACGACCCGTCGATGACCAACCCGGCGATGTACGACGTGATCGACGCCAAGCGCGGTTCCCGCAAGAGCTACACCGAGGCGCTGATCGGCCGCGGCGACATCTCGATGAAGGAAGCCGAGGACGCCCTGCGCGACTACCAGGGCCAGTTGGAGCGGGTGTTCAACGAGGTTCGCGAGCTGGAGAAGCACGGCGCACTACCCAGCGAATCGGTGGAGTCTCATCAGATGATTCCGGCGGGATTGTCCACCGCGGTGGACAAGTCGCTGCTGGCCCGGATCGGCGACGCGCACCTGGCCGTTCCCGAGGGGTTCACCGTGCACCCGCGCGTCAAGCCGGTGCTGGAGAAGCGCCGGGAGATGGCCTACGAGGGGAAGGTCGACTGGGCGTTCGGCGAGCTGCTGGCGCTGGGATCGCTGGTGGCCGAGGGCAAGCTGGTGCGACTGTCGGGCCAGGACACCCGTCGCGGCACGTTCTCCCAACGGCATTCGGTGATCATCGACCGCATGACCGGCGCGGAGTTCACCCCGCTGCAGCTGCTGGCCACTAATCTCGACGGCAGTCCGACCGGCGGCAGGTTTCTGGTCTACGACTCACCGCTGTCCGAATTCGCCGCCGTCGGTTTCGAATACGGCTACACGGTCGGTAACCCGGACGCAGTCGTGATGTGGGAGGCGCAGTTCGGCGACTTCCTCAACGGCGCCCAGTCGATCATCGACGAGTTCATCAGCTCCGGCGAAGCCAAGTGGGGCCAGTTGTCCAACGTGGTGCTGCTGCTGCCGCACGGCCATGAGGGCCAGGGTCCCGATCACACGTCCGGCCGCATCGAACGCTTCCTGCAACTGTGGGCGGAGGGGTCGATGACCATCGCGATGCCGTCGACCCCGGCGAACTACTTCCATCTATTGCGCCGGCACGCGCTGGACGGAATTCAGCGGCCGCTGATCGTTTTCACCCCGAAATCGATGCTGCGCAACAAGGCCGCGGTCAGCGACATCAAGGACTTCACCGAGATCAAGTTCCGTTCGGTGCTCGAGGAGCCGACGTACGAGGACGGCGACGGTGATCGGAGCAAGGTCAGGCGCATCCTGCTGACCAGCGGGAAGATCTACTACGAGTTGGTAGCCCGCAAGGCCAAGGACGAGCGCGACGACGTCGCGATTGTGCGGATCGAACAGCTGGCGCCGCTGCCTAAACGACGGCTCAACGAAACCCTGGACCGCTATTCCGACGTCAAGGAATTCTTCTGGGTGCAAGAGGAGCCGGCCAACCAGGGTGCCTGGCCGCGGTTCGGTTTGGAGTTACCCGAGTTGCTGCCGGACAAGTTGACCGGGATCAAACGGATTTCGCGCCGGGCGATGTCGGCGCCGTCGTCGGGCTCGTCGAAGGTGCACGCCGTCGAGCAGCAGGAAATCATCGACCTGGCCTTCAGCTGAGTTTTATTGCGCCGAACTGACGCCTTTGCGCCGAGCGTGCGTGTCCCCGCACGACACGCCGAGCCGATCGCGTGTTTTGCGCACGCTCGTGGCGAGCATTGCTCACAGGTCGAGGACGAGGTCGTCACGCGGCGCCGCGCAGCAGATGAGCACTGTCCCCTGCGGCGGCTCTTCCAGCGGCGGTTGCAGGTAGGCCGGCGTGCCCGCGACGATCCCGGTGACGCAGGTGTGGCAGACGCCGCTTCGACAGGCGAATCGTGTTGGCACGTCGCATGTTTCAGCGAGCTCCAGAATGGACCCGTAATTCGCTGACCAGTGGACGGTGAGCCCGCTGCGCGCGAAGGTGATTGCCGGGCCCGCCCCCGGGGCGCCCGGGGGCGGATGCGGGCGTGTGGTCTTCGGCGCGGAGACGACGCCGGGGTTGATGGCAGGCAATGCGCCGAACAGTTCGGTGTGGACCTGCCCGGAACTGAATCCGCAGGCAGCCAGCCCGTCGCGCATGGCATCCATGAATGCCTCTGGGCCACAGAGGTAGACAGCCGCGTCGGTGGGTAGGTTCAATGCGGCAATCGATTGCCGGTCCAGATGACCGAGGGTGACGCCGTCGTCGGCCTGCATGGCGGCTGTGTAGAAAACGAATTGCCGAGCATCGGGTAACGAGGTGATCAGACCAGTGACTTCTGCTGCGAAAGCGTGGCTCTCGGCGTTGCGTGTCGTGTGCAGCCACCTGATGCAGCGGTTGCTGTTGGCCGCGGCCAGAGCGTGCAACATGGCCAGCACCGGAGTGGCACCGATGCCGGCCGAGATCAAGACGACGGGAGCGCTGCCGTCGGTGAGGCAGAAGTCGCCGCGCGGGGCGGCCGCTTCGACAATCGAACCGACTTTGACATGGGCATGCAGCCAACGACTCACCAGGCCGCGGTCTTCGCGTTTGACGCTGATGCGGTAGTCGCTTGCTGCAGGGTCACCCGAGAGTGAGTAACTGCGCATCGGCGGTGGATCACCCGCGGCGGGGATCCGCACCGTGAGGTACTGCCCGGGAAGCGGCCTCGGCAGCCCGGCGTCGTCGTCGGATTCAAACCGAATCGACAACACCGCGGCGGTCTCGTGGTCGATTGCGCTGACGCGCAACGGCCTGAATCCCGTCCATCCGGGTTCGACGCCGGTTGACGGCGCCGCCGGCGCACCCGAACTCTGCGTGAGCATGTCATGGAACGACTGCTGCCAGCCCGGGCTGAGTGCCGCCACGTCGACGGCTTTGCGGAGTTGGGCCATGTCGCGGTCGGGTAGGTACAACAGCGCGTCGACGTCGGCGACGCTGAGCTCGTGTGGGCCGCGCCGGGTCAACACGATCGCGTCGCCGGCTTGCACCTGACCTTCGGTGATCACCCGGAAGTAGAAGCCGGGGCGGTGATGTGCCACCAGCAGATTGGGCATGTCGGGTTCGCCGAGGCGCATGCCGACCCGAAAGCAGGTGACGCGTGGCTGGGTAACCTCAAACTCAGCATCGCCGATGCGGTATCGGTCGCCGATACAGACGTCCCGGTCACTGAGCCCACGGATAGTGAAGTTTTCGCCGAAGTGGGCCGGCCGAAGGTCGTCGCGGCGCAGGTGGGCCTTCCAATAGTCGTACGACTCAAGTTGATAGACCAACACCGCCCGTTGTTCGCCACCATGTCCGGCAAGATCGCCCTGGCCGTCGCCGTCGATGTTGAGCCGGCGCACCATGACCGGGCCGTCCACGGGGGCCTTCCAGATTCCGGTGTGCACCGTCTTGCCTCGCCATTGCACGTCTTTGGGCATGCCGACATTGACTGACACAAGCCGCGCCACCGCTGGCTCCGCAGATTTGCGTACACGCGAAACCGCATCGTCGACCTTGAGCGCCGCCATCGGATCGCCTCCGAGCCTCGGGACAAAATTGGGATGGCCCGCCCAGAATATGCAGGATTCGGCGAATGCGTCAACAGGTACTGACGCCGCTATTGCGAAACGCCGCCGATGGTGCATACTGGGATGTGCAACCCAGAACAATGGCGCGCAAAAGCGCTTCGACGAATCGACCCAGGAGGATCGCTCATGCCGAGCGTTCATCATCGCTACGCCGCCATCGGTGATCACCGGTTGTTCTACCGCGAGGCCGGTGACGCCGACGCCCCGGCGCTGGTTCTCTTACACGGATTTCCGACCAGCTCCTACATGTTCCGTCAACTGATACCCGCACTGGCCGACCGCTATCACGTGATCGCGCCCGATCATCTGGGCTTCGGGCTCTCCGACGCGCCGGGCATCGCGGACTTCGACTACACCTTCGATGCCCTGACCGAGTTGACCGCCGGCTTGCTGCGCACGCTGGGCATCGATCGGTATGCGATGTATGTGCAGGACTACGGCGCTCCGATCGGGTGGCGACTGGCCCTTGAGAACCCGACCGCGATCACAGCGATCATCAGTCAAAACGGCAACGGGTACGACGCCGGCTTCGTGGAAAGTTTTTGGAAAACGGTGTGGGACTACCACTCTGCGCAGAATCCCGAAACTGAGGCGGCGGTACGACAGTTTCTCACCCTCGACGCCACCCGATGGCAATACGTCACCGGCGTTCCTGACGAGACACTGGTCGACCCGGAATCGTGGTATCACGACTATGCATTGATCTCCCGGCCGGGCAACGCCGAGGTGCAACTCAAACTGTTCCTCGACTACGCGACCAATTCCCCGCTGTATCCGCGGCTGCATGAGTACTTCCGCTCCAGCAGGGTGCCACTGCTGGCGGTGTGGGGTCGCGGCGACGAGATATTTGGTCCAGCGGGCGCCGACGCCTTCGCCGACGACTTACCCGACGCTGAGATCCATCTTCTCGACGGCGGACATTTCTTGCTGGAGTCCGCGCTCGACGAAGTCACCGAATTGATCCGAGGGTTTCTCGCCAAGCACCTACCCGCAGCTGACGCCGACCGATGATGACAAGTGGGTTGGATATCCCATAGTCCCGGGGCGGAGCGGCTAGCCTGAGCACATGGTTAGCGCCGAGATGCCCGGCGGAGAACGGTTGACCGCAAAAGGCCGCGCCACCCGCGACCGGATCGTGAACGCGGCGGCGGAACTGATCATCCGCACGGGATGCTCGACGCTCACTATGGACAACGTACGCAAGGCTGCGTCGGTCAGCGGCTCTCAGCTGGCCCATTATTTTGCCGACAAGCAGGAGTTGGTGCGCGCGGTCATCGCCCGCCAGATCAACGTGGTGCTCGACTTCCACCGCCAGCCGCGGCTGCACGGGCTGACATCGTTGCAGGACTTCGAGCGCTGGATTGACCTGAATATGCGTCACTTACGGCGCATCGGCTATGCCGGGACACCGACTTACCATGCGCTCGCAGGCCAGCTCGCGAAGTCCGACGACGCGATACGCGACGAGCTGGCGGCAGGCTACCGGCAATGGGTCGCGTTGCTCGAGCGCGCGATCGAGCAGCTGAAGAATCAGGGCGTTCTGGTCGCCGAGGCCGACGCGCGCCAACTGGCGCTGGTGATCGTTACTGCCCATCAGGGCGGCGCCACCTTAACCTTTACTTACCGCGAGGATTGGCCGCACGCCGACGCAGTGCGATTCGCGGTGAACTATCTTCGGATGTTCGCGGCCGATCCGGCGGAACGGGCGGCCCGGCCACCGCGCCGGCCCCGCACGCGACGCGAAAGACACTGAGCCGCCATGCCGTCGCGCGTCGCAACCCGGTGCCCGGCTGACGGGCGGTACAGTCGCGAACCCGACGACCAGTGACAACTCCCGATTGACGCGTGCCAAAGGCGTGCCCATGGTGTCCGACGACTCGCGATTGACCCGCAAGGGACAGGCAACTCGAGCTCGCATTGTCGACGCCGCCGCCAAGCTCATGTTCGAACGCGGTATCGCGGGCACCAGTATCGATCAGGTCCGCAGCGCCGCCGACGTCAGCGGCTCCCAGGTCGCGCATTACTTCAGAAATAAACGTGATCTGACTCGTCAGGTCGTTGCGGCCCGCCGCAATGATGTCGTGGCGTTTCATACCGCTCCCCCGCTGGCTCCGCTGGACAGCCTTGCAGCGCTGCAGGCCTGGGCTGACACCTGCGTGGCCGACGCCGACACCGTGTACCGGCGGGGCGGATGTGTTTATGGTTCGCTGGCCGGTGAGCTGATCGAAGCCGACGAGGATGTCCACCACGACATCGCCACCGGCTACGAGCAATGGATCGCGCTGTTTTGCGCCGGGCTCACGGCGATGCGCCGTCGGGGCGACCTGCGCCCCGACGCCGACCCCCGACATCTCGCCGTCGCACTGGTTGCCGCGCACCAGGGCGGGGCGATGCTGACCTACACCACCGGCAGTGCAGAGCCGCTGCGCGCCGCGGTCAATGCCGCCGTCGACTACGTGCGCTCTTTCGCGCCGGGCCGACTGGCGGCCGCAGCGCCGCGAACATCCGAACCCTGACTTTCGCACCCTCGTCGCGTCGCTCAGACGGGATCATTCTGCTGCTGGACAACCGTTGTGCAGATAACTCATAATATTGGGTTAGGTATCCCATTCCGGGAGGAGCACATGTCGGCCTGCGATCCGTCGCTTCCAACAGCTCGACCCGGCAATCTTTGACACCGCTTCGCTGGCGTCTTGGACGCCGTTCCGCGGCAATAGCTTTCCGCGCACGAAAGGAAATGCGATGGGTTTGGCATGGCAACAGGGGCCGTTGAACACCGGTTCATTAGGACACTTCCTCACACCGCAGCCACTGCCGGAGCGACTGCTCTATGCCGAGCCGTTGCGCCGCCGGATGCGTGTGCGGTTCGCCGACGAATGGATCGCCGACAGCGAAGATGTGGTGCTGCTGCACGAGCCGGGCCGCTATCCGGTGGCCTACTTCCCCCACCGCGACATCCGCCCCGACACGCTCGTCGATGAAGACCGGACCACTCAGCACCGCGAGTTCGGCAATGTGCAGTGGTTCTCCGTTCACGCAGCGGAGCACGTGGCCAATCACGCCGCCTGGCACTACCCGGCGTTACCCGACTACGCCGATATTCTCGGCGGGCGGGTAGCGTTCGCCTGGCGGGCGATGGACGCCTTCTACGAAGAAGACGACCGCATCGTCGGGCATGCCTCGGACTTCTACCACCGCATCGACGTCCGCAACACCTCACGTCATCTGGTGGTGCGCCACGGTGATCAGGTCATCGCCGATACCCGGGCACCGCTCGCCTTATACGAGTCCGGCTTTGCGCCGCGCTGGTACGTGCCCCGCGCTGACATTGATGAAGCAGCGCTGAATCCCGTTGACGGGCAGACCTTCTGCCCTTACAAAGGCCTGGCCAACTACTACAACATCGGGGACCGCAAACGCGCCGCATGGTCTTACGTCAACGCCTGGCCGGAGGTGGCCGCAGTGCGCAACCTGGTGTCCTTTGAACCCGACAAGATCGACGTCTACCTCGACGGCACCCAGCTGCACCTCGAGCCCGGTCAGACCGTGGTCTCCCACGGCATCGATCGCGGGCTGGACCCCGAAGAAATCCTGCAGAAAAGCGCGGTCTGAGGGTTCGGCGATGAAGGCACAACTGGAAGTCGTGATTTTGCCGGTCTCGGATCCCGATCGGTCGCTGCGGTTCTACCGCGACCAGGTGGGCTTCAGCCTCGACGTCGATTACGCCCCGTCAGCTGATTTCCGGGTCGTTCAATTGACACCCGCGGGTTCAGGAACGTCGATCCAATTCGGCGTGGGACTGAGCGACGCACCAGCGGGCTCGGTTCGCGGCCTCTACCTCGTGGTCTCCGATATCGAAGCGTCTCGACAGGAATTGGAGGACCGCGGAGTCACCGTCAGCGAGATCCGGCACAAGGACACCAACGGCGGCTGGCGCGGCGGCTTCCACCCCGGCATCGACCCGGGCCGCGCTGACTATGCGAGTTTTGCGGACTTCCAGGACCCTGACGGCAATGCCTGGGCCCTGCAAGAACGCGGTCACGTCCCGGCGTGACCACGTCGTCGATGCCGAGCTTGCCGGCAGTGCTGGTATTCGATGACGCCAGCGTCTGGCCATCGCACCAGGATGAAGCCGGAGACTGCGGTGACTGAGCGAAGAATCAGCCCAGACCGGCTCAGGCTGTTCTCCGATGCCGTGTTCGCGGTCCTCATCACGATCCTGGTTCTAAAGCTCAAGCCGCCCGACAGCGCCACCTTCGGTGCCCTATTACCGCTATGGCCAACAGGTTTGAGCTACGTGGTCAGTTACCTTTTCATCGCGATCGTCTGGGTCAACCACCATCACGTGCTCAGCTACGCGGAAGTGGCGACGCCCCGGCTGGTGTGGTCGAACTTCGCCCATCTCTTCTCCGTCTCGCTGATTCCCTTCACCACCGAATGGATCGCGGACAGCAGGCTGGCCGCGGCCCCGATGGTCCTCTATGCGGCTGTGTTCGTGTTCGTCGATGTCACCTACCTCGCACTCTGCTGGGAAGCCGTCGATCGGCCCGCTCGTGACGATGTGCCGACGCGTATGCGCCGGTTGCTGCGCATGCGATCGTTCATCACCATCGGTGTATTCGCCGCCGCGGCAGCGGTCGCGGTCAGATGGCCGGTGGCAGCGATGGGAATGGTTTGCCTGTGTCTGGCCGGATACTTGCGGCCGGATTTTCCAGTACCGAAAGCCACCCCGACGAGAGGAAAAGCAATGGAGATTGCCGGCAACCACGGTTCGCCGACGCCGAACCAACTGCCGACGGCCTCGGACCAACTGCCGACGGCGCCGGCGGTGGTGCGTGAGCAACCGGGGGGAGCCACCATGCGGGCGATCATCCTCGAGAAGTTTGGCGGGCTGGACAGTTTGGTCTACACCGATATCCCCAAACCGCTACCGAAAGACGGCGAAGTCGTCATCCAGGTCAAAGGATTCGGTGTCAACCACGCCGAGATGCACATGCGCCGGGGAGAATGGGCAGAGGCCGCCGAAGTAAGTGGCATCGAATGTGTCGGCATCGTCGAGTCGTGCCCCGGCGGGGAGTTTCCGGTGGGTGCCAAAGTCGCTGCACTCATGGGTGGCTTAGGGCGAACCATCAACGGCAGTTATGCCGAATACACCCGCGTGCGCGCCGGCAATGTCGCGCTCATCGAGTCCGACTTGCCGTGGTCGCAACTGGCTGCGCTGCCTGAAACCTATGCGACCGCCTGGACATGTCTGTTTCGCAACCTCAATCTCGCTGCCGGGCAAACCCTGGTGATCCGCGGTGCGACTTCATCTTTCGGTCAGGCTGCACTGAAAATGGCGGTCGCCGCCGGTGCGCGGGTCATAGCCACCACCCGCAGCCGTGAGCGTTTTCGCCTGCTCGAAACACTCGGCGCCGAACGCGTGGAATTGGAACGGCGCGACTTGGCTCAGCACATCGCCGAAGCCAAACAACTCGACGCAGTCCTTGATCTGGTCGGCAACAGCACCATTCTTGATTCGCTCGACATGTTGCGCCGCGGCGGCACCGCCTGTCTGGCGGGATGGTTGGGTGGACTGGCTCCGATCGCTGACTTCAATCCGCTCCTGCAGATGGCCAGCGGCGTGTACCTGTCGTTTTTCGGTAGTTTCGTCTTCGGCACGCCCGGCTTTCCGCTGTCTGATGTGCCGTTGGCAGACATCGCACGGCAAGTCGCCGACGGCCGCCTCGAGGCGACGCCGGCCCGGGTCTTCTCGTTCCACGAGATCCACGATGCCCACCGGGTCATGGAGGCCGGCGAAGCCAACGGAAAGCTGGTGGTCGTCGTCGAATGAGCGGCCGCTGGCCCGATCGGGTCCGCGAAGTCCTCACATCGACCCAGGCCCGCATAGGCCGTACCGGGGGTACCGACTAGCCTCGACGGCAATCAACGAACAAGGAGTATCCATGGAGGGTTTTGCCGGCAAGGTCGCCGCGGTCACGGGCGCGGGATCGGGCATCGGCCAGGCGCTAGCCATCGAGCTGGGCCGCTCGGGCGCCAAGTTGGCGATCAGCGACATCGACAGCGAAGGCCTGGCGCAGACCGAGGAGCGGCTCAAGGCCATCGGCGCACCCGTCAAAGCCGACCGCCTCAACGTCGCGGAACGCGAGTCCTTCCTGACCTACGCCGATGCCGTCAACGAGCATTTCGGCAAGGTGAACCAGATCTACAACAACGCCGGCATCGCATTCACCGGGGATATCGAGGTCAGCCAGTTCAAGGACATCGAACGGGTGATGGACGTCGACTTTTGGGGAGTCGTCAACGGCACCAAAGCGTTTCTGCCGCATCTGATCGCCTCCGGCGACGGACACGTCGTCAATATCTCCAGCATCTTCGGGCTGTTCTCGGTTCCCGGCCAAGCTGCCTACAACTCTGCCAAGTTCGCGGTCCGCGGCTTCACCGAGGCCTTGCGGCAGGAGATGGCACTCGCCAAGCATCCGGTGAAGGTGACCACCGTGCATCCCGGCGGCATCAAGACCGCGATCGCCCGCAACGCCACGGCGGCCGAAGGGATAGACGCCAATGAGCTGGCCCACTTTTTCGACACCCGACTTGTCTTCACCAGCCCGCAACGAGCGGCGCGGATCATTTTGGCCGCGGTCCGCAAGAACAAGCCACGGGTGCTGGTCGGCCCGGATGCCAAGGCGCTGGACCTGATCGTGCGCGCGACCGGCTCGGGTTACCAGGGACTGTTCTCCGCGGTAGTCGGCCGGATGCTGCCGTCGACGCGCTAGCCACCCGTCGTCCTGGCCGCCGCGAGCGTGCGCAAAACACGTGATTTCGGGCGGCGTGTCGGCCGGGGACACGCACGCTCGCGGCAAATAAAGGGGTTAGCGGCCGAGGGGGTGTTCGCCCAGCCACGCGTCGGCCACTTTTTGCGGGTCGGCGCCGTTGGCGACTTGGCGGCGCATGTCGACCAGCGCGGCGGTGTCCAACACACCGGCCACCTCGTTGATCGCCAGCAGCTGCCGATCAGTCAGCACGTTGCGCCGGTAGAGCGGCACCACGTTTTCGGCCTGCACCAACGCCGGCTTGCCGTCGGCCAGCACCACCACGTCGGCGGGCATGTCGGGTGCGGCGGTGGTGGTCCACGCCGCGGTGACCCGCCCATCCCGCAATGCGGCGAACATCGCTGCGGAATCAGGGAATTCGCGCGGAGCAGGCAATTGACACCGGCTCACCTTCGCGGGCGTCTGGATGCCGCGGATCGCCCCGATGACGAGGCCAGCACAGTGCCGCGGCAGTGCGCTGAGCTCAGTGCCGCCCCACGCCCTGGCGGTTGCCGGGGTCACCGCCAACGCGGGCTTGTCCTCGGCGGCGGTGGTGTAGTCGCCGGCCGCGATCCCCTCCGGCAGCACGCCGATCATCGCTCGGTAGACCTGCTCGTCTGATCGCACCTTCGCGCCCGGCTGAAAGACCTGTAACACCTGCCCGGTGAAGCCCGGAACGACGGTGAACGCTCCGGAATCCAACCCGGTCAGCGGGTCGGGCGCCGGCTCGTTGCGCGCCGGAAAACCGTACGAACGCAGCGCCCCGACGTAGATGTCGGCGAGCAGCACCGAGTCGGGATGCGATCCGACCACCAGCTCGCGCGGGTGATGTTGGGTGTCGCCGCATCCGGCCAGCGCCAATGCCGCGACGAGCACCACTGCGCAACACGCAGCGGCTCGCCGCCGAAAAACAAGCCGGGCGCTCACTCCGCGGTGTCTGCGGCGGCCGCCACCGCGGCGGCAACCGTCGGGCCGACCTTTGGCTCCAGCGGGCTCGGGACGATCCGGTCGGGTGCCAGGTCATCGGCGACGACCGAGACGATCGCCTCGGCCGCGGCCACCTTCATCTTTTCGGTGATCTTGCGGGCACCGGCATCCAGCGCGCCGAGGAACACCCCGGGGAAAGCCAGCACATTGTTGATCTGGTTGGGGAAATCACTTCGGCCGGTCGCGACAATGGCGGCGTGCCGGGCGGCCACATCGGGATGGACTTCGGGGTCCGGGTTCGACAACGCGAACACGATGCTCTCCGGGGCCATCGACGCGATCAGCTCTTCGGGCACCACGCCGGCGGATACGCCCAGGAAGACGTCGGCGCCCTTCAGGGCCTCCACCATGCCGCCAATGAGGCCGTCCGGATTGGTGCGCCGTGCCAAGTCGGCTTTGACAGTGGTCAGATCATCGCGGTCCGGATGCAGGATGCCGCGCGAGTCCAGCACGGTGATGTGCGAAATACCTGCGGCCATAAGGATTTTCGCGCAGGCCACGCCGGCCGCACCGACACCGGAGATCACCACGCGCAGCGAGGCCATGTCCCGCCCGAGTACTTTGGTGGCGCCGATCAGCGCCGCAAGCACCACGATGGCGGTGCCGTGCTGGTCGTCGTGCATCACCGGGCAGTCCAGCGCATCGATGAGGCGGCGTTCGATCTCGAAGCACCGCGGCGCCGAGATGTCTTCGAGGTTGACCGCGCCAAAGGTCGGCCGCAGCCGCACCAGCGTCTCGACGATCTCGTCGGGATCCTTGGTGTCCAGCACGATCGGGATCGAGTCCAGACCGGCGAATGCCTTGAACAGCGCGCTTTTGCCCTCCATCACCGGCAGCGCTGCCGCCGGCCCGATGTCGCCGAGGCCCAGCACCGCGCTGCCGTCGCTGACCACGGCCACCAGTCGGTTCGCCCAGGTGTAGCGGGCCGCCAGGGTGTGATCGGCGGCGATCGCGCGACTGACCTGTGCCACGCCGGGGGTGTAAGCGATCGACAGCGCGCGCTGGGTGTCGAGCGGAGCCCGCAACTGCACGGCAAGCTTCCCGGCTACATGAGCCTCGAAGATCTCTTCGTCTGTTAAGACGATATGCGGGCTGTCCGCAGGGATGCTTTCAGACACTGCCTCAGGGTACTGCCGCTCAGATCAGGCCAAGATCGGTGACCGCGGTGCGCTCGTCGGCAAGCTCAGCGGTCGACTTGTCGATCCGGCCGCGGGAAAACTCGTCGACGTCCAGGCCACTCACGATGCTCCAGTTGCCGTCCTTGGTGGTCACCGGGAACGACGAGATCAAGCCTTCCGGCACGCCGTAGGAGCCGTCGGAGATGACCGCCATCGACACCCAGTCACCTGCCGGGCTACCCAGCAGCCAGTCGCGGGCAGCGTCCACGGTTGCCGAGGCCGCCGAAGCCGCCGAGGAGGCTCCCCGCGCGTCGATGATGGCCGCTCCGCGCTTGGCGACGGTCGGGATGAAGTCGTTCTCAATCCAGCTCTGGTCGTTGACCACCTCGGCGGCGCTGCGGCCGTTGATTTCGGCGTGGAAGATGTCGGGGTACTGGGTGGCCGAGTGGTTGCCCCAGATCGTCATCTTCTTGATGTCGGTGACCGCCGCACCGGTCTTCTGGGCCAGTTGCGAGATCGCCCGGTTGTGGTCGAGGCGGGTCAGCGCCGAGAACCGCTCCCGCGGAATGTCGGGGGCGTTGCTCATCGCGATCAGCGCGTTGGTGTTGGCCGGGTTACCGGTGACACCGATGCGGATGTCGTCGGCGGCGACCTCGTTGAGGGCTTTGCCCTGCGCGGTGAAGATCGCGCCGTTGGCCTCCAACAGGTCGCTGCGCTCCATGCCCGGCCCGCGCGGACGTGCGCCGACGAGCAGCGCGAGGTTCACACCGTTGAAGATCTTGTTCGGGTCCGCGCCGATCTCGACGCCGGCCAGCAGCGGGAAAGCGCAGTCGTCGAGTTCCATCACGACGCCCTCGAGCGCCTTGAGGGCAGGCTCGATTTCGAGCAGGTGTAGCTCGATCGGGCGGCCGGGCCCCAGCAGCGAGCCGCTCGCGAGGCGGAACAACAGGCTGTAGCCGATCTGACCGGCGGCACCGGTGACGGCGACCTTGAGGGGAGTTGTGCTCACGTCGTTGGCTCCTTGTGCAGGGTTGCGTCGGGTCGAAACTAGCGCACCGAAGCCGGCCGGCAATCCCCCGGTCCCCCGAGCGGCTCACAGGCAGTGCCACGCTGCGGCGCGTAGCATTGCCGACGCTTGGTCAGCTGCGGCGGGAGGTGACCCGATGCCATCGTTTCGAGGGTTGTCACCATCACTGCGGCCGGTCGCCCGGCCTAAGGTCACCGCTTCTGGCACGCCGCCGGTTACCCAGGTCATGGTCGACTGCGGTGTCTACGTCGACGGGGTGCGACTGGCCGGCACCTATACCCACGCCGAGGCGCTGGCCCAGGTACACGAGGTCGAGCAGACCGGCCAGAACGCATTCGCCTGGATCGGATTGCACGAGCCCGATGAACGCCAGATGCAGGATGTGGCCGACGTTTTCGGGATCCATCCACTGGCCGCCGAGGACGCGGTCCACGCCCATCAGCGACCCAAACTGGAGCGCTACGACGAGACTCTTTTCCTGGTTCTCAAGACGGTCAATTACGTTCCGCACGACTCGGTGGTGCTGGCGCGCGAGATCGTCGAGACCGGCGAGATCATGATCTTCGTCGGCAAGAATTTCGTGGTCACTGTCCGGCACGGCGAACACGGCGGGCTTTCCGAGGTGCGCAAGCGAATGGACGCCGAGCCCGGCCACATGCGGCTGGGGCCCTATGCAGTGATGCACGCGATTGCCGACCGGGTGGTGGACCACTACCTGGCGGTCACCAACCTGATGGAAACCGACATCGACACGATCGAGGAGGTGGCGTTTGCGCCCGGCCAGCGCACCGACGTCGAACCGATCTACCACATCAAACGCGAGGTCGTCGAGCTGCGCCGCTGCGTCAACCCGCTCTCGATTCCGTTCCAGCGGATGCAGACCGAACACAAGGACTTGATCTCCAAAGAGGTACGGCGCTATCTGCGGGACGTCGCCGACCACCAGACCCACGCCGCTGACCAGATCGCCGGCTACGACGAAATGCTCAGCTCGCTGGTGCAGGCCGCGCTGGCCCGGGTCGGCATGCAACAGAACACCGATATGCGCAAGATGTCGGCCTGGGCCGGCATCATCGCAGTGCCCACCATGATCGCCGGGATCTACGGCATGAATTTCGATTGGATGCCCATCCTGCACCGCCCCTGGGGCTATCCGGTGGTGCTTGCGGTGATGGCCACGTTTTGTGTGGTCTTGTACCGCACCTTCCGCCGCAACCGCTGGCTCTAACGGCGAGCAGACGCAAAAGCACCCAATTTCGGTGAGAATCCGGGACTTTTGCGTCTGCTCACGCGGAAGCGGCGCGACGGTTGGGGTCCAGAACGTCGACGCCGTCGGTCTGCCAGGCCTCCCGCATGGCGTCGGCGCCCTTCAGTCGCACCCAGGCCGCCTCGGTCGCGGTGATCGGCGTCGCCGTGACAAAGCTCACCGGATCGCGGGGCGGATCCAGCGGCAACTCGGCAATATCGCTGCGGCCCAACAACACCGCGGTGAACGGTGCCCGCCCGGAGGGCCGCGTCCACAGCGGCGAACCGAGGTCGATCAGGGCGTCCGGCACCAAAACCACGCCCTCGACCGCGGGAGTTGCCGCTACCACTGCCAGGCTTCGGGCCAGCCCGGCGGCCGGCCCGGGATCATGCAGCTGCAGAACGACTTCGGCGCGCGGACCACGCAGCGGATCGGCCAGCAGCACCGTTGGATCGACCATCGGATGCCGCGAGCAGCCCAGCGACACATAGTGCACCATCCCGTCCGCGGCGGCCCGGAAGCGCAGCACCTCGATGGGCTGGGCACCCACAAACGTCACGCTGGCGACGTCGGGCTCCGCCTCGACGCCCGCTGCGGCAAAGTGGGCGCGCACATGCGCACGCACTTTGGTCAGCTCCGGTGTCACTCGACTTCGGGTGGTGGCGGAACGGTCAGATTGACGCCCGAATCGGCATCGAAGATTGCCAATTTCAGGGTGTCGAACGCCAATTCGATGGACTGTCCTTTGGCGGCCTTGGACTCCGACGGGACCCGCGCCACGAATTCGTGTTGGTCGCTGCTGGATTCGGCGTCGTCGTCGGCCAACTGGTCTGAGTGCACCGCGGCGCCCTCGGTGGTGAAGTACACGTATTTGTCTGCTCCCAGCGACTCGACCAGGTCGACCTTGGCCTCGAAGACCAGCGCTCTGATGCGCTGATAGCCGTCGATCAGGGCGGCATCAGCCAGATGCTCCGGGCGGATGCCTACGATCACGTTGTCCGGCGCAGGGTGCTGCGCGAGGACGTCGTGCACCGGCTGGGTCAGCGTCACCTCACCGAACGGCAGGTTCAGTCCGGTGGGCGTCAGGGTGGCCGGGAAGAAGTTCATCGCCGGGGAGCCGATAAAGCTGGCGACGAACAAGTTGGCCGGCCGCTCGTACAGCTCGTCGGGGGTGCCGATCTGCTGCGCCACCCCGCCGCGCATCACCACCACCCGATCGCCCAGCGTCATCGCTTCGGTCTGGTCGTGGGTGACATAGACGGTGGTGGTACCCAGTCGCCGTTGCAGTCTGGCGATCTCCCCGCGCATCTGTACACGGAGTTTGGCGTCCAGGTTCGACAGCGGTTCGTCCATCAGAAATGCCTTGGGATGACGCACGATGGCCCGGCCCATCGCGACCCGCTGACGCTGACCACCCGACAATTGGGACGGCTTGCGATCCAGAAAGTCAGTCAGGTCAAGGATTTTCGCAGTCTCCTCAACCTTCTGGGCGATCTCCGCTTTCTTCATCTTGGCCAAGGTCAGTGGGAAGGCGATGTTCTGCCGCACCGTCATATGCGGGTAGAGCGCGTAGGACTGGAACACCATCGCGATATCGCGGTCCTTGGGGGGCTTCTCGTTGACCCGCTCGCCGCCGATTCGCAGCTCGCCGGATGAAATATCCTCCAGTCCGGCAATCATATTCAGCGTTGTGCTCTTGCCACAGCCGGACGGCCCGACCAGAATGACGAACTCGCCGTCGGCGATGTCAAGGCTCAGCTCCTTCACGGCCGTCGCGCCGTCGGGGTAACTCTTGGTCACGTGAGCCAACACAATCTCGGCCATCGAGTTACCCCTTCACCGCGCCGGAGGTCAAGCCAGCAACAATTCGTCGTTGGAAGATTAGAACAAAAACGATGATCGGGACGGTGATCACCATCGCGCCGGCCGCGATCGAACCGGTCGGTTCCTCGAATTGCGAACTTCCGGTGAAGTTGGCGATCGCCACCGGCGCAGTGATCGCCGCCTTGGTTGCCGTCAACGACAACGCCAGTAGCAGGTCGTTCCAGGCGAAGATGAACACCAGGATCGCGGCGGTGACGATCCCCGGTGCGGCGAGCGGCGCGATCACCTTGCGGAAGGCCTGACTCGGGGTGGCGCCGTCCATCTTGGCGGCCTTCTCCAGATCCCAAGGTATTTCCCGGAAAAACGCCGATAGTGTGTAGATGGCCAACGGCAACGCGAAGGTGATGTAAGGAATGATCAGGCCCGGCCAGGTGTCGAACAGGCCGAGGCTACGTTCGATGTTGAATATTGGTGTGACGAGCGAAATCTGCGGGAACATCGCGATCAGCAGGGCCGCACCGATCAGCAGATTCTTGCCCGGGAACGCCAGCCTCGCCACCGCGTACGCCGCCATCGCGCCGATCACCACCGCAATCGCCGTCGTGATCACCCCGATTCCGATGGAATTGACCAGCGCCGAGCTGAAGAAGTTGCCGTGAAAGATCCCTCGATAGTTGTCAAAGGTCACCGAGTCCGGAATCAGCTTGCCGTCCTTGACCGTTGACGTCGACTTGAGCGACAACGACAAGATCCACAGCACCGGAAACAGCGCGTAGAGCACCACCAAGGTGTCGATCACCACCCAGCTGGTGGCCCGCCGGACATCGATCCGCTCAGCCATCGCCGTCACCACCGGGGGCCGAGGCGCCGAACACCTTGACGAACAGCAACGCGATGATGGCCACGCACACGAAGATCAACACCGAAATCGCCGATCCCAGGCCAACATTGAAGGCTTTGAACAAGTTGTCGTAGCCCAGGATCGACACCGAACCGGTGTCGTTGGAGCCACCGGTGAGCACATAGATGTTGTCGAAGATCCGAAACGCATCCAGGGTGCGGAACAGCAATGCGACCAGGATCGCCGGTTTGATCAACGGCAGGATGATCTTGACCAGCCGTCGCCACGCGCCGGCACCGTCGACTTGGGCGGCCTTCAACAGGTCATCGGGCACCAACGCCAGCCCCGCCAGCAGCAACAGCGCCATGAACGGCGTCGTCTTCCAAACCTCGGCGAGGATCACGATGCCCAGCGACGGGATCTGTTGGGTCAGTGGGGCGCTACCCTGCGGCAGCAGGTTGGCCAGGTAACCAGTCCCCGGCGTCCAGGCGTAGTACCAACTGTAGGAAGCAGCCACCGTGACGATGCCGTAGGGAATCAGCACTGCGGTGCGCACCAGACCTTTACCGACCAGACTTCGGTGCATCACCAGTGCCAATGACAAGCCCAACACGAACTCGACCGCCACCGAGATCACCGTGATCGCCGACGTCACGGCCAACGCGGTCCACCACAACCGATCGGAAAGGATGGTCTGGTAATTGGCCAGCCCGACGAATGCGGTCTGGCTGGGTGTCGTGAAGTTATAGCGCTGCAGGCTCAGCCATACCGCGTAGCCGATCGGGTACGCCGTCACCGCCAGCATCAGGATCACCGCAGGGGCGACGAGGAAGAACGCCAACCGCCGCTCCGCCGTGCGGTTCTCGGTGGAAGCGGCAGCGGTCGCGGTCACGGGATCAGCCCCTTGCCGTCAATAGCTTTCTGCACCTGCCTGGTGAGCTGGTCGGCCGTGTGCTCGGGATCGATCTTGGTGATCGGAGCCAGCGTCGCCGAGATCCGCGTGGACACGGCCTGATAGACCGGTGTCACCGGCCGCACCGCGGCGTTGGTGAGCTGCCGGCGAATAACGTCATACATCGGGAACTTGGCCTGAAACTGCGGATCGGAGTACAGCGACGTGCGTACCGCCGGCAAGCCGCCTTCGATCGAGACGTACTTCTGGTTGGGCAGACTGCGCAGACAGCGCACCGCCTCGAAAGCTTCCGCCCGGTGCCGCGTCGTCTTGGCCACTGCCAGGTTCAGCCCGCCGATCGTCACCTTGGCCGGCCGGCCGGGCTGCACATCCGGATAGGGAGCGAACCCGAACACCGACTTGGCGGCTTGATAAGCGGCGCGGAACTGCTGATCGGTCGGCGCGAAACCGCCCAGTTTGTCGATGCTGCCGGCCAACTCCGGTCGCTGGTTCAGCGGTAAAAACCGCACGCCGCCTTTGACCGCGTTCTCCAGCAAGGACGGCAGCACGAACGGCCAGTTGACCTCCAACGCGGCCTTGCCTTCCTCGAACGCCAACCGTGCGGTGCCTTCGTCGGTCTGGGTGATCGACGGGTCGGCGCCCGGCGCGGTGGCCACCGACCTCAGAATCTGCAACGCCTTGACGGTCGCCGCCCGGTGGGCGGGCGTGTCGGTCAACGTGACGGTCTTGCCGTCATCGGACAGCACCTGTCCCCCGGCGCTGACCAGCAGCGTGTTGAACCATGCCACCAGCCCCTCATACTGCTTGGCCTGCACGGCAATCCAACTGGGTTTATCGGCGGCGTGCAACCGGGTTGCCTCCGCCACCATGGCGTCCCAAGTGGTCGGCGGCTTGTCCATCAAATCCGCGCGATACCAAAGCAATTGGGTGTTCGTCGTCATCGGCGCGGCGTACAGCGTGTGCTGTCGACGGGCCGTGGCCAGCGGTCCCGGCAGCGTGTCGGACGTGGCGTCGGCCTCCGCTCGTCCGGCCGGATCCTCGGACAGCGGCAGGGCCCATCCCGCGTCGGCGAATTCTGCGGTCCACACCACGTCGAGGGCCATCACGTCCAACGTGCGGTCATTACCGGTGAGCCGACGGGCCAGTTGCAACCGCTGGTCGTCGGCTGAGCGGGGCAGGCTGAACTGCCGAATGGCGAACCGCCCGCCGAACTGGCCGGTGCAGCGCTGAGCGATCTCGGTGAACGTCGCGCCTTCGTTGGCCGGGGTGTAGAGGCTGATCACCACGCCGTTGTCAGCCGATCCGCACGACGACAACACCGACGCGGTGGTCAACGCCGCCAACGCAGCCGCAGCCAGCCTGCGTGGGCGCCAGCGACGCTTCGCCACCACACCTGCCTCTCGTCCGTCCCCCCCGTGGCCCCGCGCCAGAACGGTAGAGCGAGGTGCGCGTGAGATGCAACACGTCGGCGGGCGCGTCGCGCTCGTCGGCGCTGCTATTCAGATCGCCAGGTGTGCGAGCAGATCGCGGGCCTTCTCGGCATTCTGCGGATCGCACAACACGTCGTATCGACCGGCGACCAATTGCATCGTCGAGCTGAAATCCCGGGTGCCGCGCGCCATCGCATAGGGGACCGCGGAGGTGATCAAGCCGAAGAACACCCCGGCAACCAGACCGGTGCCCAGCGCGCCCCAGGGGTTGGGGCTGAAGAAGCCGAGGATCAAACCGATGAACAGGCCCAGCCAGGCGCCGGTCAACACGCCGCCGCCGAGCACCTTGGGCCACGTCAGCCGGCCGGTGACCCGCTCGACCTGCATCAGGTCGACGCCCACGATCGTCACTTGCTGCACCGGGAATTCTCGCTCGGACAGGTAGTCCACCGCTCGCTGCGCCTCGGCGTAGGTGGGATAGGAGCCGACCGGCCAGCCTTTCGGCGGGGTCGGCAATCCGGGCGCGCCGCGGCGGCCCGCGGCCGGGCCGGCGGATGTGGCACCGGGAACCTGTCCCGGCTGGTAAGGGCTGGTCATGCTCCCATTCTCCTCTGCCGACGCGGTGGCGGACGGTGCGGCCGTCAACCGCCCGCATCATTTAGGTTGAACAGCATGACAGTTCCCGGCGGCGACTCCGGCGAGAAGCCGCAAGGCGAACCAGACCAACCTTCGCAGCCTGGACAGACGCCGTTTGGTCATCCGCCGCCCTATCCGCCGACGCCGCCGCAGTACGGCGGGCCGCCGCCGGGGTACAGCCAGCCCTACCCGGGTGGCCCGGGCGGCTACGCCGGACCTCCGCCGCCCTGGTATCCCGACCCGTACGATCCCTACCGCGCTGTCCGGCCGACGGGTACCAACCCGTTGGCGATCGCATCGCTGGTTACCTCGATCATGGGATTTCCGCTGCTGTTCGTCTGCTACATCGGGATCGGAGGCTGGATCGCCGGGATCGTGCTGGGCATCGTCGCGCTCGGTCAGATCAAGCAGACTCAGCAAGACGGATACGGCCTGGCCGTGGCGGGCATCGCTGTCGGTGCCGTCGCGCTGCTGCTGGCGGTAATCGGCCTGATCGTGTTCTTCGGCCTGGTCGCCGCATCGGCCTGAGCCGTACGGGCTTTAGCCGCCCGGCGGCACGAAGGAGTCCGATTGGCGCCGCATGCCTGCTGCGCGTCCCTTGGCCGCGATCACCAGCGCCATCTTTCGGCTGGCTTCGTCGATCATCTCCTCTCCGAGCATGACCGCGCCGCGGGCACCGCCCGCGCTGGAGGTGTGCCATTCGTAGGCTTCCAGGATCAGCTCGGCGTGGTCGTACTCGTCTTGGCGGGGGCTGAAGATTTCGTTGCCGGCAGCGATCTGGTCGGGGTGCAGGACCCATTTGCCGTCGTAGCCCAGGGCCGCCGAGCGGCCCGCCACCCGCCGGAACGCCTCGATATCGCGGACCTTGAGATAGGGCCCGTCGACGGCGGCAACGCCGTGGGCGCGCGCTGCCACCAAAATCGTCATCAATGCGTGGTGGTAGGCGTCGCCGACGTCGTAGCCCTCCGGCTGTTCGCCGACGACCAGCGTGCGCATGTTGAGGCTGGCCATCAAATCAGCGGGACCGAGCACCAGCGCCTGTACCCGCGGCACGGCCGCGATCGCGCCGACATTGCACAGACCCCGGGCGTCTTCGATCTGCGCGTCGATACCGATGCCGCCGACCGGAAGGTCATGAAGCGTCTCCAACTGGGTCAGCAACAGATCGAGTGCCTGGACATGTGAGACATCGGAGACCTTGGGCAGCACAACGACATCGAGTTTCGCGTCGGGTGCAGCACCGACGGCCGACACCACTTCGATGATGTCGGCGTGGGTCCACGGCGTGGTCCAGCCGTTGACCCGAACGCCGCGCAGTTGTCCGGCCCAACCCGGCCCGGCGAGCGCGGCGGCCACCCGGGAACGGGCCGGCGCCTTCGCTTCCGGCGCAACGGCGTCCTCCAAATCGAGAAACACCTCGTCGGCCGGCAGACCTTTGGCCTTGTCGATCATCTTCTGGCTGCTGCCCGGAACCGACAGGCAGGTCCGGCGGGGCCGATAGGCGTTATTCACCGTTCCACTCCTACAGTTTGAACCATGACGTCGATCAACCGGGTGTACGCGGCGCGGCTGGCGCGAATGCTGGTACTCGGCCCGATGGGCGAGTCGCTCGGCCGCGTGCGCGACGTCGTGGTCAGCATCAGCATCGTGCGCCAACAGCCACGTGTGCTTGGCCTCGTCGTCGATTTGCCTTCCCGCCGAAGGATTTTCGTGCCGATCGGTCGAGTGTCGGCGATTGAACCCAATGCGGTGACGCTCAATACCACCAGCCTGTCGTTGCACCGGTTCGAGCAGCGGCCCGGCGAGGTGCTGGCACTGGGTCAGATTCTCGATACCAAAGTGCGGGTCAACGACCCAGAGTTGCCGCAGCTGGCCGACACCGAGGTGGTGATCACCGACCTCGGCATCGAGCAAACCCGAACCCGCGACTGGATGGTGACCCGGCTCGCCGTCCGCAATCAGCGCCGGCTGGGCCGCCGGGCGAACGTCTACGTCGTCGACTGGCACAACGTGGTGGGCCTGACCCCGTCAGCACTGGCGATGCCCGGCCAAGGCGTGGCGCAGTTGCTGCACCAGTTCGAAGAATGGCGGCCGATCGAAGTGGCCGACGCTCTGCGTGAACTGCCGCCGAAGCGGCGCTACGAGGTGGTCACCGCGCTCGACGACGACCGGCTCGCCGACATCTTGCAGGAGCTCCCTGAAGACGACCAGGCCGATGTGCTCAGGCAGCTGGGCACCGAGCGCGCCGCCAGCGTGCTCGAGGAGATGGATCCCGACGATGCCGCCGACCTGCTCGGCGCAATGAATCCGACCGATGCCGAGCTGTTGCTGGGCCGGATGGACCCGGGGGAATCCGATCCGGTGCGACGGCTGCTGAAGCACTCACCCAACACCGCCGGCGGCTTGATGACGTCGAATCCGGTAGTGCTGGGACCCGACACGTCGGTTGCTGAGGCGCTGGCCCGGGTCCGCGATCCCGACGTCACGCCGGCGTTGTCGTCGCTGGTGTTCGTGGTGCGCCCGCCCACTGCCACGCCGACCGGCCAGTATCTGGGTTGTGTGCCGCTGCAGCGGCTGCTGCGTGAGCCGCCGGCCGCGTTGACCGGCGGGATCATCGACACCGACTTGCCGTGGTTGGCGCCGGAAACCTCGCTGGCCGCGCTGACCCGCTACTTCGCTGCCTACAACCTGGTCTGCGGGCCGGTCGTCGATGAACAGAACCACCTGCTGGGTGCAGTGACGGTCGACGACGTGCTCGACCACTTGCTGCCGCATGACTGGCGCGAAAGTACCGAGGAACCCGCGCTGAATGCGGCCGGAGGGGCGCCGTGAGCAAATCATCGGCACGGCAACGGCTCTACACGCCGCGGACCTCGCGAATTTTCGCGCCGCGGGTGGACCCCGAGACCGTCGGGCAGGTCACCGAATCGGTCGCGCGCTTCTTCGGCACCGGCCGGTATCTCCTCATCCAGACCCTCGTGGTGGTGGCCTGGATCGTGCTCAACGTGTTCGCGGTCCGACTGCGCTGGGACCCGTACCCGTTCATTCTGCTGAACTTGGCTTTTTCCACCCAGGCCGCCTACGCGGCGCCGCTGATTCTGCTGGCTCAGAACCGCCAGGAGAACCGGGACCGGGTGACCTTCGAAGAGGATCGCCGGCGCGCCGAGCAGACCAAGGCCGACACCGAGTATCTGGCCCGCGAGTTGGCCGCATTGCGGTTGTCCATCGGCGAAGTGGCAAAAACGCGCGAATACCTGCGCCATGAGCTGGAAAGTCTGCGGGTCCTGTTGGAGGAGCGGCAACCGGAAGGCGCGGACACCGCCGCGGTGCGTGCCGGCGACGGCAGCGACGGTCGCGCCAAGAAATCGAGCTAGCCGGAATACAGGCTCACATACTCCGCCATTGTTGCCACTGGCGTCACAACTGTTATGTATGGTGACTTAGTTCACGGGGCCGGCATGGCGTCGGGAGCACCCGGATACGACTCGAATACTCAAGGACGGTCGAGTGCGCATAGGGGGACGCTGGGATGCACGCCCGGCCCTAGCCCGGCGTGCCGCCCACCTGCGTGAGGCGGTGCAGCGGTCCGCTACTCGTGTAGCCGGGACGCCGGCATTCGGTCTTGCGGTGATCATCCCGCTGGTGCTGGCCGGGGCGGTCGGTGGTGCGCCGCCGTTCCCCGCCGCCACACACACAGTTCGCGACACCGGCATCACGCCGGTCGCGGCCGTGGCACCCGCGCCGCGTGACCTTTCCGGCCCATCGGTCATCGCTGTCGCGCGTCCACCGGATGCCTTCCACATCGCGGCGGCCACCGCGACGGCTCCGCCGCCAACCGTGGTCGTGAGCGCGCCGGGCGCACTGCGCATCCCGACGATGGCGCTATCGGCGTACCGCAACGCCGAGCAGATGATGGCGAGCTCCTACCCGGCGTGCGGCATCAGCTGGAATCTGCTGGCCGGGATCGGGCGCATCGAGTCGATGCACGCCAACGGCGGGGCCACCGACGCCCGCGGCACCGCGGTACGGCCGATCTATGGACCCACGCTGGATGGCACCCTGCCCGGTAACGAGGTCATCGTGCAGGGCAATGCCGGAGGCCGGGTCACCTACGCCCGCGCGATGGGGCCGATGCAGTTCCTGCCCGGCACGTGGGCGCGTTATGCCTCAGACGGCGACCGCGACGGCGTGGCGGATCCACAGAACCTGTACGACTCGACGTTGGCCGCCGCCCGCTACCTGTGCAGCGGCGGACTGAACTTGCGGGATTCGACCCAGGTGATGTCGGCGATCCTGCGGTACAACAACTCGATGCCGTATGCCCGCAACGTGCTGGGCTGGGCGGCCGCGTACGCCACCGGCGTCGTGCCGGTCGACCTGCCGCCGCTGACCGGGCCGGCGCCGCCGATCGCCGACCCGCGTCTCGAGCATCTCGAGCACCCGGAAGGCCTTGGCCCCGGCTTGCCGCTCAACATGCACGGCCTGCCCTCCACCGACCCGTTGTCGCGGTCGCCGCTGATCGATCTCAGCCAGTCCGCCGCGCCGACCCAACAACCGATGTGGCCATGGCAGTCGCCCGCTCCTCGCCCCGCTACCTGCACGGTGATCTGCATCGGGGCACAAGAGGCGGCGCCGGCGCAACAGCCGTCGACGCCACCGTGGCTCGCCCCGCCGCCAGCTGAGCCCCCGGCTCCGGCTGCCGTACCTCCGGCCCCCGCCGCCCCGCCGGGCCCGCCGGCCGCGCCCGCACCCCCGGCACCTGCTGCCGCGCCTGCCGCGCCATCACCGGCCGGACCGCCACCGGCCGCCGCGCCAGCAAACCCGCCGTCCGGACCGGGGCCCTTACCTGGCCCAACCGGCTGACTCCCGAGCGGAGTGACCCCCGTCTCACGCCGTCTCGATCCGCGTCGCCGCGGCACTACACTCGGCGGTGATGTCTGGAACTCATGATGACGCCGAACTGACTTCGGCTGTCCGCGCCGCGCTGGGCAAGGTGATCGACCCTGAACTGCGACGGCCCATCACGGAACTCGGGATGGTCAAAGGTGTCGAGATCGCCCCGGATGGCGGGGTCCACGTCGAGATCTACCTGACCACGGCCGCCTGCCCGAAGAAGACCCAGATCACCGAGGAAGTCAGCGGAGCCGTCGCCGATGTGCCCGGCACCGGCGCGGTGAAGGTCAGCTTGGACGTGATGAGCGACGAGCAGCGCACCGAACTGCGCAAGCAACTGCGTGGCGACACCCGTGAGCCGGTCATCCCGTTCGCCCAGCCGGGGTCGCTGACTCGGGTCTATGCCGTCGCCTCCGGCAAAGGCGGCGTCGGCAAGTCGACCGTGACGGTCAACCTGGCCGCCGCGATGGCGGCGCGCGGGTTGTCGGTGGGGGTGCTCGACGCCGACATCCACGGTCACTCCATTCCGCGGATGATGGGCACCACCGACCGGCCCACTCAGGTCGAGTCGATGATCCTGCCGCCTATCGCCCATGAGGTGAAGGTCATCTCGATCGCCCAATTCACCCAGGGCAACACCCCGGTCGTGTGGCGCGGACCGATGCTGCACCGTGCGTTGCAGCAGTTCTTGGCCGACGTGTACTGGGGCGACCTCGACGTGCTGTTGCTTGATCTGCCGCCGGGAACCGGCGACATCGCCATCTCGGTGGCCCAGCTGATTCCGAGCGCCGAGATTCTGGTGGTGACCACACCCCAGCACGCCGCCGCCGAAGTGGCCGAGCGCGCGGGCAGCATCGCGTTGCAGACCCGTCAGCGGATCGTCGGCGTGGTTGAGAACATGTCCTGGCTGATGCTTACCGACGGCTCACAGCTGCAGGTGTTCGGCGAGGGCGGCGGTCAGCAAGTGGCCGAGCGGCTTTCGCGTGCCGTCGGCGCCGACGTGCCGCTGCTGGGGCAGATCCCGCTGGATCCCGCGCTGGTCGCCGCCGGCGACTCGGGCGTGCCGATCGTGCTCAGTGCACCCGACTCGGCGGGTGGCAAGGAACTGCGCAGCGTTGCCGACGCTTTGTCGTCGCGGCGCCGCGGACTGGCCGGAATGTCGCTGGGCTTAGACTCCACGCGGCGGTAAGCGACTGTGGTTCCATACGCTTGCCGCGGCGTGTCGCGTATGAAACTCTCGCCAGAGGTTTTGCCCGACGACCTAGGTCGCGTCGGTGTCGAACGGCGCCGGGCCGGCGCGCGGGGGTTCCGGCTCACCTAACGGCGGGTGGGCGGCCGGCTCGGGCACACCTTCCTCAACCCGGTCGAATTTTCCGGTGAACAGCGAATCGTCGCCGTCGAGTAGGTGCTTGGTCAGCGCCGCACGCGGCGTCATCCCGCGCAGCTTCTGCAATTCGCGCAGCGGCTCCCGCAGATCTTCGAACTCGGGGCCGATGTCTTCGCGTAGCTGCGTCGTCATTCCGCTGAGGTAGTCGCGGGCCTGGCGCAACGCGTTGGCACTCCACCTGATGGCGCCCGGAAGCCGCTCGGGGCCGAGCACCACCAGCCCGACCACGACGAGGACGAGCATTTCCCCCCAGCCGACATTGGCGAACACTTAGCCGTTGTCCGGGCCGGGTTTCACCGTCAGCGTGACGTGCCGGCCGTCGCGCACCACCTCGATCGGCGCATCCTGCCCGATCGTCAACTGCCGCACGGCAACCACCATCTCGTCGGCGTCGGCGACGGCACGGCTGCCAACCTTGACGACGACGTCGTTCTCCAGGATGCCGCCCTGCTGCGCGGGGCTGCCCGCCTTCACGTTGGCCACTTGAGCGCCGGAGGCGACCGCGTTGCTCACCGACCGGGTGCTCAACCCCAGCGTCGGGTGCACGATCTTGCCGTCCTTGATCAGCGTCTCGGCAACCTGTTTTGCCTCGTTGACGGGGATCGCGAAGCCCAACCCGCTGGCGCTGTCCGACAACGACTTCCCGGCGGTGTTGATGCCGATGACCTGCGAATCCATCCCGATCAGCGGGCCACCGGAGTTGCCGTGGTTGATCGACGCATCGGTCTGCACCGCGTCGATCACCGTGTCGGTGTCCGAACCGTCACCCGACAACGGGATCGGGCGGTGCAAGGCGCTGATGATGCCGTGCGTCACGGTGCTCCGCAGTCCCAGCGGCGCGCCGGCCGCCAGCACCTCGTCACCGACCCGCACCTTGTCCGAGTCGCCGAGCCGGGCCACGGTCAAGTTGTCGACGTTGTCCACCTTCAGGACGGCCAGGTCTGTTTTGGGATCGCGGCCGACCAGGTTGGCGGGCACTTCCTTGCCGTCGTTGAAGACAACGCTGGTCTTGAACTGGCTGGGGTTGTTGGCCGCCTCGGAGATCACGTGGTTGTTGGTGACGATGTAACCGCGACCGTCGATCACCACCCCGGAGCCCTGCATGCCCTCCTGGTCGCTGACCGACTCGACAGTCACCACGGAGTCCGCCACCGCGGCGGCGACCTTGGCGAATCGGCCAGCGGGCCCTTCGCCGTTGTCGCCGGTGGACAGCGTGACCTTCGACGTGGTGAACGCCTCGGCAACCTCGGCGGTCTTGTTGCCCACCCAACCGCCCAGCACTCCGATCGCCAGCGCGATGGCGGCGAGCAGCGCCAAGGCACGGTAGGAGACTTTGCCGCCAAACAGCACGTCGCGGGCGCCGAGCTTGCCCTGAAACCGGCCGCCGCCGCGCGGGGCGGACGGCGTCAGCGCTGGGCCGCCCAAGGCGGCGGCCGCTCCCGGGTCGCGCCAGGGGTCGTCACCGTCCTCGGACTGGTCTTTGTCCTTCTCGCCGTCCAGCGCGCCGGCGTCGGTGGGATGACGCTGCAGCGAGTCGGCGCCCGGGAACGGCCGGCCGAAGGCTTCGGCCATCACCGGGTCAGCCGGCTCGTCGTGCGGCGTGAAATCACGCTGGTCGCGGTACTTCTGCGGACGGACCAGCTGGGAGATGAACGATCCGCGCACGCCCTCGGGACGGCTGAAGGTCTGCTGCGAAGCGGGATCGACCGACGGCCGCGAGACGGGCCGCGGCGCCAGGCGGTGGCCGCCGTACTTGTCCTGGTCGGAGGTCACGTCATCCTCTTCCGAGCAGTTGGGAAATACGCGCTATGACAACGAGCGCGGCGTCAGACACCGGCTCAGCCAGCCTAGTATCCACCAGGCTACCGGCGCTTACGCCGGTCAGGCGTGGTGTCGTCGGCCAAGTGATCCGAGAAGGCCGCGGCTTCGTCGGGCGGCGAATGCGGAATCTGCGACAGCATTCCGAGCAGGGTGCTGGGGATGCTGATCGGGCTGGAGTCGCGCAGCGCGGCACTCGCTCGGCCCTGATCCTCCACTTCGGTGGCGCACTGCGGGCACAGCGAAATGTGATGGGCGGCGCGCAGGTGGGCGTTCATTCGCAGCTCACCGTCGACGAATGCAGCGATGGCCTCGGTGGACAGGTGCTCGGTAGAGCCGAACTGGCGCGGCGCACCGACCGGCGCGTCGCTCTGTGAGGCGAACTGGGACGGGAGCCAGGAGAACGCACGGCGGAACACATGTCCCCGGTCGGGCATCACCAGCTCCTCTCGACACTGCGTTGTGTATGCATGGCGGCACTACCTTGAATGTAGCGCGCTGCCCGCGACGCGACAGCACTGAACAGCCGAGAAGCCCGAGTGTCGCCGGTTAGGCGCTGGCGCCCTCGGATCGCTCGGTGTGCTCAGGATGGGCCGCCAGATAGTCGCGCAACGCCTGCCGTCCACGGTGTATCCGGCTACGCACGGTGCCGAGCTTGACGCCCAGCGTCGCACCGATCTCCTCATAGGAGAGACCCTCGATGTCGCACAACACCACCGCGGCCCGGAATTCCGGCGGCAATGAATCCAGCGCCGCCTGCAGGTCAGCGCCCAGCCGCGCATCGTGGTAGATCTGCTCGGGGTTGGGCTCGTCGGCGGGCACCCGGTCGTAATCCTCGGGCAACGCCTCCATCCGAACCCGGCTGCGCCGGCGCACCATGTCCAGAAACAGGTTGGTGGTGATGCGGTGCAGCCAGCCCTCAAAGGTCCCCGGCTGATAGTTCTGCACCGATCGGAACACCCGGATAAAAGTCTCCTGAGTGAGGTCCTCGGCGTCGTGCTGGCTGCCCGAGAGGCGGTAGGCCAGCCGGTACACCCGATCTGCGTGCTGACGCACCAGCTCGTCCCAGGACGGCATCGCCGCCTTGTCCCCGGTTGCGTCGAAGACCGCAGTTCCGTAGGGCTCGTCAGCTGGCTCGACCCAGTCGGCGTCGCGGTACCGCTCGGGGTGCGACATGCTCGCCGGGCTCATCAATGTGGTGATGTTCGGATCCTCCGGGTTGATCTTGCCGTCAAAGGTGGACAGTGCGTCACCGCGGGCAACACGCAGACACCCGGCTGTATTCCCGGCCCAGCGCTCTCCGCGTTCCATATAGCTACCGTCGCTTATCGGCGTGTGGCCGATATGTGATGGCACTGTGCATTCACTGAGAAACCGGCCAGGCAGCCCTTTGCGCTGGGGGTTTAGCGCGCGATGTGACATTGTGCGGCTTGGACTTCCGGGCGTGTCGCGGCTCACGGGGCCAGACCGTCGTTCGGGCGCGCCTGCCCGCGTGGAGCATAGGTTGGTCTTACGCTGCGGGCATGGCCAGCACCGACGACGCAACCGGCCGGACGGCCCAAACCAGTCGGGCCGCAGCGATCTCCGCGCATGCCGAGGGGTCGATCTCCGAGGATGCGGTTTTGGCGGCAGCGCGAGACCGTGCCGTCGAGATCGGCGCCGGCGCCGTCACGCCCGCCGTCGGCGCGTTGCTGAGCTTGCTGGCCAGGCTAAGTGGCGGCAAAGCCGTCGTCGAGGTCGGCACCGGCGCCGGGGTCAGCGGATTGTGGCTGCTCTCCGGTATGAGCGACGACGGTGTGTTGACCACGATCGACATCGAGCCCGAGCATCAGCAGACCGCCAAGCAGGCGTTCAGCGACGCCGGGATCGGTCCGTCGCGCACGCGGCTGATCAGCGGTCGTGCCCAAGAGGTGCTGACCCGGCTCGCCGACGAGTCGTACGACCTGGTGTTCATCGACGCCGACCCGGTCGACCAGCCGGACTACGTGGTCGAAGGTGTACGGCTGCTGCGCTCCGGCGGGGTGATCATCGTGCACTGCGCGGCGCTGGGCGGCCGGGCCAATGATCCAGCCGCCCACGACGTCGAAGTCACCGCAGTCCGCGAAGCCGCGCGGCTGATCGCCGAAGACGAACGCCTCAACCCCGCGTTGGTGCCGCTCGGCGACGGCTTGCTCGCTGCTGTCCGCGACTGACATCTTCTGGCGCTGATGGTCTGGTGAGTCATGCTTGACAGTCGACTGAACGCGCGTTTAGCCTACTGAACATGCGTTCAGCCGACTTGACCGCAGCCGCACGAATCCGTGATGCGGCCATCGAGCAATTCGGTCAGCACGGTTTCGGGGTCGGACTGCGCGCGATCGCCGACGCCGCCGGGGTGAGCGCGGCCTTGGTCATTCATCACTTCGGATCCAAAGACGGCCTGCGCAAGGCCTGCGACGACTACATCGCCGAAGAGATCCGCAGCGGCAAGTCGGAGGCGATGCAGTCGACCGACCCAGGCACCTGGTTTGCTGCGATGGCCGAAATCGAGTCGTACGCGTCGATGATGGCCTACCTCGTTCGCTCCATGCAATCGGGCGGTGGCCTTGCAAACACATTGTGGCGCAAGATGATCGACGATGCCGAGGAATACCTTGACGAAGGCGTGCGGGCGGGCATACTCAAGCCCAGCCGAGACCCCAAGGCGCGGGCAAAATATTTGGCGATCACCGGCGGGGGCGGCTTCCTGCTCTATCTCCAAATGCACGACTCCCCGACGGATTTGCGCGCAGTGCTGCGCGACTACGCCCGCGACATGGTTCTGCCCGCTCTGGAGATCTACACCGACGGCCTGCTGGCAGACGACACCAGGTACAACGCATTCCTCGCCGCAGCAGAACAGGGAGAATCCAATGCCAGTTGACAACGGCCAGGCGGCAATCGAAATCCACCACCTGACAAAATCCTTCGGCGCAGTGCGGGCACTCGACGGGCTCGATCTGACGGTCCGCCAAGGTGAAGTGCACGGCTTTCTCGGGCCCAACGGCGCCGGGAAATCGACGACGATCCGCATCCTGCTGGGCGTGGTGAAGGCCGACTCCGGTACGGCCCGACTGCTCGGCGGCGACCCGTGGACCGACGCTGTGGAATTGCACCGCCAGATCGCCTACGTGCCTGGTGATGTGACGCTGTGGCCCAACCTCACCGGCGGTGAGACCATCGACCTGCTCGCCCGCATGCGCGGTGGTATCGACGAGCAACGCCGAGCCGAACTCGTCGAGCGCTTCGAGCTCGATCCGCGCAAGAAGGCGCGCACCTACTCGAAGGGCAACCGGCAAAAGGTCTCTCTGATTTCGGCGTTCTCGTCGCGGGCCCGGCTACTGCTGCTCGACGAGCCCAGCAGCGGCCTGGATCCTCTGATGGAAAACGTGTTTCAGCAGTGCGTTGCCGAGGCCCGCGATCGCGGCGCCACGGTCCTACTGTCGAGCCACATCCTGGCCGAAACGGAGGCACTCTGCGAACGGGTGACGATCATCCGGGCCGGCCAGACCGTGGAGAGCGGGTCGCTGGATTCGATGCGCCACCTCAGCCGCACTTCGATCAAGGCTGAAATGATCGGCGACCCCGGCGATCTCACCCAAATCAAGGGCGTGGAGGACGTCAGCGTCGAGGGAACCACACTGCGCGCACAAGTCGATGGTGAGAGCCTCGGCGAACTCATCCGGGTGCTCGGCGACGCCGGAGTGCGCAGTCTGATCAGCCAGCCCCCCACGCTGGAAGAGCTGTTTCTGCGTCACTACGGCACCGATGGTCAGGATGTGCACAGCGGAGAACAGGTGCCCGCATGAGTACCGCCACGCTGGATCGGCCGGCTCATCAAGCGCCGCAGCGTAGTTCGAGCTTTTCAGGCACCGTAGGGATGCTGCGGCTATATCTGCGCCGCGACCGAGTCGTGTTACCGCTGTGGGTGCTGTTGCTTTCGCTGCCGCTGGCCACCGTTTACATCGGCAGCATGGCGAAGGTGGCGCCCACCCAGGCAGAGCGCGCGACGTTCGCATCGTCGATCATGGCGAGCCCGGCTCAGCGCGCGCTGTACGGACCGGTCTACAACGACAGCCTTGGCGCGGTCGGCATTTGGAAGGCCGGGATGTTCCATCTACTCATCGCGGTCGCGGTCATCCTCACCGTGATGCGTCACACCCGTGCCGACGAGGAGACCGGACGCGCCGAATTGATCGACTCGACGGCGGTGGGGCGCTACGCCAGTTTGACCGCCGCGCTACTGCTGTCGTTCGGCGCGTCGATCAGCACCGGCGCGATCGGTGCGGCCGGACTGCTCACCACCGACGTCGCACCCGGCGGATCGCTGGCATTCGGGGCGGCGCTGGCCGCCTCCGGGTTGGTGTTCACGGCGGTGGCCGCGGTTGCGGCACAACTGTCGCCGAGCGCCCGATTCGGCCGGAGCGCGGCATTCACCGTGCTGGCCGCCGCGTTCACCGTGCGCGCTGTCGGTGACGCCGGTTCGGGCACCTTGTCCTGGCTCTCACCTTTGGGCTGGTCGCTGCAGGTCCGGCCGTATGCCGGAGACCACTGGTGGGTCCTGGCGCTGCATCTGGTGACGACGGTGCTGCTCACCGGGCTGGCCTACCGACTGCTCGCCGGCCGCGATGTCGGCGCCGGGCTGATCGCCGAACGCCCGGGTCCGGCGCGAGCCGCAGCGACATTGCGCAGCGTGTCAGGGCTGGCGTGGCGGCTGGACCGCGGTGCGCTGCTGCTGTGGACGGTCGGACTGTGCCTGTATGGCTTGCTGGTCGGCAGCGTCGTGCACGGGATCGGCAATCAACTTGGCGACAGCACCGCCGCGCGTGACATCGTGACCCGGATGGGCGGCACCAACGCCTTGGAGCAGGCGTTCATCGCGATCGCGTTCGCCATGCTGAGCATGGTGGCCGCCGCGTTCGCCATCTCGCTGTCGCTGCGATTGCACCACGAGGAAACCGGCCAGCGGGCTGAAACGCTGCTGAGCGGTGCCGTGAGCCGAAGCCGTTGGCTGGCCAGCCATCTGATGACTGCGTTGGTGGGATCTGGCGCCGCGATGCTGGTTTCCGGACTGGTCGCCGGACTCACCTACGGCGTCGCCGCCGGCGATATCAGCGGCAAACTGCCCGCAGTCGTCGGCACCGCGGCCGCACAGCTGCCCGCGGTGTGGCTGCTTGCCGCCGTGACGCTGGCGTTGTTCGGGCTGGCGCCACGGTTGACTCCGGCGGCGTGGGGCGTGTTGGTCGGATTCATCGCGTTGTACCTTGTCGGTTCATTGGCGGCTTTGCCGCAGTGGCTGTGCGACCTCGAGCCGTTCGCACACATTCCCCGAATCGGCGATGGTAGTTTCACGGCGGTTCCGCTGCTGTGGCTGCTGGTGATCGACGCGTCACTGATAGGCCTCGGCGTGGCGGCTTTCCGGCGCCGCGATCTTAGAAGCTGAGGAGGCTGCTATGAAAACCGTTGTCAAGGCAGCACTTTCGAGTGTGTGGGGACTTGTGGTGTTTGGGTTGGTGGTGTTTCTGCCGGCCAGCACCTTCCATTACTGGCAAGCGTGGGTTTTCCTTGGCGTATTCGTCGTGTCCACCTGGATTCCCGGCATCTACCTATTGCGAACGAACCAGGACGCCCTTGATCGGCGGATGCGCGCGGGACCGTTGGCCGAGGACAGAACACTGGAGAAGGTCATCATCTCCGTCGCCCTGTTTTCGCTGGCTGCCATGTGCGTAGTCAGCGCCCTGGACCACCGGTTCGGGTGGTCATCGGTTCCAACCGCGGTGTGTTTGGTAGGCGATGTTTTGGTCGCGATCGGTCTTGGCCTCTCGATGCTGGTGGTCATCCAAAACGCTTATGCGGCCGCCAATGTCACCATCGAGGAGGGTCAGCGGGTCGTCTCCACCGGCTTATACGGGATGGTGCGACACCCGATGTACACCGGAAACCTGATCATGATGCTGGGGATCCCGCTGGCGCTCGGCTCGTATTGGGGGCTGGTTTTCGTCATCCCGGGCCTGGTCGTGCTGGCTGTTCGCATTCGCGATGAAGAACAGCTCCTGCAAGAGGATTTGAGCGGATACCGGCAGTACACCGAGCAGGTGCACTACCGGCTGTTGCCTTACGTGTGGTGACCGAGCGCCGCACCCCCGCCGCGACCGTGCGCAAACCCGGTAAAGAGCTCGGCGTGTCGACCGGGGACACGCACGGTCGCGGAAAAATGGCGCGGGTTAGATCCAGACGCCTTTGCCCACCGCGACCACTCCGCCGGCGCTGATCGCGAAGCGTTCGCGGTCTTTCTCCAGGTCCACCCCGACCATCTCGCCCGGTCCGACGACCACATTTTTGTCCAGGATCGCGTGGCGCACCACCGCACCGCGACCAACCCGGGTGCCCGGCATGATCACGCTGCCCTCCACGATCGCGCCGTCGTCGACGACGACGTTCGACGACAGCACCGAGTTACGCACCGACGCCGCCGAAATGATGCTGCCCGCGCCCACCACCGACTCCTGGGCGGATCCGCCGTTGACGAACTTCGCCGGCGCCAGGTTCTCCGTCGCACCGTGGATCGGCCAGCGTCGGTTGTACAGGTTGAACACCGGATGTACCGATACCAGGTCCATGTGGGCGTCGTAGAACGCGTCCAGCGTCCCCACGTCGCGCCAGTAGCCCCGATCGCGATCGGTGGCACCGGGCACCTCGTTGTCGGAGAAGTCGTAGACCGCGGCCATCCCGTCGGACACCAGCCGCGGAATGATGTCGCCGCCCATGTCGTGGTCGGAGTGGTCGTCTTCGGCGTCGGCGCGGATGGCGTCGATGAGCACCTTGGTGGTGAAGATGTAGTTGCCCATCGAGACGAACGTGGCCTCGGGATCGTCGGGCGTGCCCGGTGGCTCAGTCGGTTTCTCGACGAAGCTGTGGATGCGGCCGGACTCGTCGGCGTCCAGACACCCGAATGCAGTGGCCTCCGCCCGCGGCACCCGGATCCCGGCCACCGTCGCGCCCGCCCCGCTGCGAATGTGAAATCGCAGCATCTGCTCGGGGTCCATCCGGTAAACGTGGTCAGCGCCGAAAACCACGATGTATTCCGGGTCTTCGTCGAAGATCAGATTCATCGACTGATAGATCGCGTCGGCGGAGCCGGTGTACCAACGCGGGCCGAGCCGCTGCTGCGCCGGAACCGGGGTGATGTACTCGCCGGCCAGGCCGCTCAGTCGCCAATTCTGTGAGATGTGCCGGTCCAGCGAATGCGACTTGTATTGAGTGAGAACGCAAACCCGCAGGTAGCGGGCATTGACAAGGTTGGACAGCACGAAGTCGATCAGCCGGTAGGCGCCGCCGAAGGGAACCGCGGGTTTGGCCCGGTCTGCGGTCAGCGGATACAACCGCTTGCCCTCCCCGCCGGCCAGGACGATGCCCAGCACGTGTGGCGCTTCCCTCATGGTTTCAAACCTATCGGCCGCTGAACACTGCTGCCACGTCAATCGACTGATTACCCGGCGTGGACGGGCTGTCCGTCAAGGTATTTGGTTCGGCGCGACGCGCCGCAACCGTTACCGTGCGGAGTATGCGGGTGGCGATGATGACTCGGGAGTATCCCCCTGAGGTGTACGGCGGCGCCGGGGTGCATGTCACCGAACTGGTCGCGCAACTGCGCAACCTGTGCCGCGTCGACGTGCACTGCATGGGCGCCCCCCGGCCGGGGGCCTTCGTTTACCAGCCCGATTCGCGGCTAGAAGGCGCAAATCCGGCGCTGGCGACGCTGTCGTCCGATCTGGTGATGGCCAACGCCGCCCTGAACGCCGACGTGGTGCACAGCCACACCTGGTACACCGGCCTGGCCGGGCATCTGGCCGGTCTGCTCTACGACATTCCGCATGTGTTGACCGCGCATTCGCTGGAGCCGTTGCGGCCGTGGAAGGCCGAACAGCTCGGCGGTGGCTACCGGCTGTCGTCTTGGGTGGAACGCACTGCCATGAGTGCAGCCGATGCGGTGATCGCCGTCAGCTCTGGGATGCGCGATGACGTCTTGTCCACTTATCCGGCTTTGGATCCGTCCCGGGTGCATGTGGTGCACAACGGTATCGACACCGACGTGTGGCATCCCGTCGAGCCGAAACCAGGCGAGTCGCTGCTGGCCGAATTGGGGGTCGACCCTCGCCTGCCCACGGTGGCGTTCGTCGGGCGGATCACCCGCCAGAAGGGCGTTGGTCATCTCTTGGCCGCCGCCCACCGGTTCAGCCCCGAGGTGCAGTTGGTGTTGTGCGCCGGGGCGCCCGACACCCCTGAGATCGCCGCCGAAGTCGCGGCGGCCGTCGCCGAGCTGGGTCAGCGGCGCAACGGCGTGTTCTGGATCCGCGAAATGCTCCCCATCTCGCGGCTTCGTGAAATATTCTCGGCGGCAACGGTTTTCGTATGCCCATCGGTATACGAGCCGTTGGGAATCGTCAACCTCGAAGCAATGGCTTGCGCGACGGCCGTGGTGGCCTCAGACGTCGGTGGGATACCTGAGGTGGTGGCCGACGGCGTCACCGGCTCGCTGGTGCACTACGAGGCTGACGATTCAGCCGGTTACCAGAGCCGTCTGGCCGAGGCGGTCAACGCTTTGGTCGCCGACCCCGAGCGGGCAAAGCGCTACGGTCAGGCCGGACGACAGCGGGCTATCGCGGAATTCTCCTGGGCGAACATCGCCGAGCAGACGTTGGAGATCTATCAAAAGGTGGGTAGCTAGCGGCGGGCGCTCAGCTGGTGACGCCCTTGAGTTCGTCGCCGAGTGCGGCGGCTTCGTCGGGCGTCAGCTCGACGACGAGTCGGCCACCGCCCTCCAGCGGCACCCGCATCACGATGCCGCGCCCCTCTTTGGTCGCTTCCAGCGGACCATCACCGGTCCGGGGCTTCATCGCCGCCATCGAGTGCTCCCTCCAGGTTCGAGCTGCCCCGCCGTCAACTGCCAATTCACCCCCCCATTGTTCCCTATCGACACCGGCAGGGTGTACAAGACCCGGGTGCTGGCCTACGCGGGCGTGTCTAACCCGCTAGCCGATGGCACCCAGCAGGTGCGCAGGTGGTCGTCGACCATCCCCGTCGCCTGCATCAAGGCATAGGCGGTGGTAGGTCCCACGAACCGGAATCCGCGCCGCTTCAATTCCCGGGCCATCGCGGTGGATTCCGCGGTCGCCGACGGCACTTCGGAGGCGTCGGCGGGCCGTCGCGAGATGGGTCGCGGCGGCGGCGCAAACGACCACAACAGGTCGGAGATATCAACTCCGCTGGCGACTCGCGCGTTGGCGATGGTCGCCTCGATCTTGGCGCGATTGCGCACGATGGAATCGTCAGACATCAGCCGGGTCACGTCGGCATCGGTGTAGCGCGCGACCGACTCGATGTCGAAACCGGAGAAGGCGCGGCGGAAGTTCTCCCGCTTCTTGAGGATGGTCAGCCAGGACAGCCCGCTTTGAAACGCCTCCAGGCTCAGCCGCTCGAACAGCGGCACCCGGCCATACAGCGGCCGGCCCCATTCGTTGTCGTGGTAGTCGCAATAGAGGTCACCGGTTGCCCAACTGCAGCGGCTGCGTCCGTCGTCGGTCACTCGGGGTCCTCATCGGCGTCCGGTTGTCCGGCCTGCACCGACGCGAGTTGGCCGCGCAACTGGTCGAGCTCCCGGCCGAGCCGGTCCAGTACCCAGTCGACCTCGCTGGTCTTGTAGCCGCGCAGCACCTGGCTGAACTTCACTGCGTCGACATCGGCCCCGGTGACACCGGAGGCCGGCAGCACCGTCGCGGTCGTCGCCCGGGGCAGCGGCGGCAGCTGCTCCCCGCGGCCGTACAGCATGCTGGCCACGCCGAACAGCACGATCGCCACCAGGATCAGCACCACCAGATACAGCAACACCAACGCCACGTCACCGATCCTGCCTTATCCCGGCCTGCTCAGCGCGGCCGCAGCGTACTCATTGGTGGGCGGTCGGACAGCGACACCGGCGACGTGCGCGGCGTGAACCCGTCACCGTCGACGAAGAACTGGGTCAGGCCCACCCCGGAATCGGGGATGCCGCAGCGGGAGAGCAGCGTGGCCACCACCTGCCGGCTCATCGGGCCCAGTTCGGCAAGCGGCCGGTTGCGGTGGGCCCGCACGCCGAGGTTGACCTGGGCGATTGCATCGAAGCCCAGCCTGTCGTAGGTGTCGACCAGCAGGCCGATCTCCACTCCGTAGCCCGGCGCGAAGGGCAGTGACATCAGCAGTTCGCGAGTGGCCGCGTATTCGCCGCCCAGCGGTTGCAGCACCCGGGCCAGCTCGGGCCGCAGTGCCGCGAGCAGCGGCCGCGCCACCAGCTCGGTGACCCGACCCCCGCCGGTGCCGTCGGTGTTGAATGGCCGCCGGTAGAAGCTTTTGACCAGATGGACGCCGTCGCCGGCGAGCAGCGGGCCGACCAGCCACGGCACGAACATCGGGTGCGGGTCGATCAGGTCGGAGTCGACGAACACGATGATGTCGCCGCTGGTGGCCGCCAGCGAGCGCCACAGCACCTCGCCCTTGCCGGCACGCGGGGCGACATCGGGCAGCGCTTGTTCGCGGGTGACGACCCGGGCGCCGGCGGCGATGGCGCGGATCTCGGTGTCGTCGGTCGAGCCGGAGTCCAGCACGATCAGCTCGTCGACCAGCCCGCCGAGCACCGGCGAGATGCTGTCGATGACCGATTCGATGGTGCTTTCCTCGTTGAGGGCGGGCAGGACCACCGAAATGGTGCGGCCGGCCTTCGCGGACACCAGCTCGTCGACCGTTTTGGGGTGACTCCAACTGCGGTCGGGCAGCCAGGTGTCGCCGGGCAGCGCGGCCAGGATTCCGTCGCCGACGAGATCGACCAGCTCTGATGCCGTCATGCCAATCCTCTCACCGTGCGTGTCGGCGGTCGTCGTCCTTGAATCGACGCCACCATCTCCAGCACGCGTCGGGTGGGGCCGACCTCATGCACCCGGAACATCCGGGCGCCGGCCGCGGCGGCCAGCGCGGTCGCGGCCAGGGTCCCCTCCAGCCGTTGCGTCAGATCCACGCCCAGAGTCTCCCCGACGAAATCCTTGTTGCTCAACGCCATCAACACTGGCCAGCCAGTGTCAACAAGATCGTCCACATGACGCAACAACGCCAACCCGTGGAACGTGTTCTTTCCGAAGTCGTGGGTCGGGTCGATCAGTACCCGGTCGCGGTCCACCCCGGCGGCGACGGCTCGTTCAGCGGCGGCGGTGACTTCACCGATCACGTCGTCGACCACGCCCCGGGTGCTCAGGCCGTAGCTGACCCGAAAGGGCCGGGTGCGCGGAGACACGCCGCCGGTGTGTGAACAGACCAGGCCGGCGCCGAATTCGGCGGCCACCTCGGGCATCTCGGGGTCGACGCCGCCCCAGCTGTCGTTGATCAGATCGGCACCCGCCCGGCAGGCTCGTCTGGCCACCGTGGAACGCCAGGTGTCGACGCTGATCAGTTGGTCGGGGTAGGTCTCGCGCAGCCATTCGATGAACGGCACCACCCGGGCGGTCTCGGTTTCGGTGTCGATGCTCTCCCCTGGGCCGGCCTTGACGCCGCCGACGTCGACGACGTCGGCCCCATCGGCGATGACCCGGTGCGCGGCGGCCTTGGCAGCATCGTCGCTGAAAGTGGCGCCGCGGTCGTAGAACGAATCCGGGGTGCGGTTGACGATCGCCATGATCAGCGCACGGTTGGCCGCGACCGGGCGGCCGCACAGTGTTGACTGCACCCGTCTATGGTGCCTGCCCTGGCCATCGAGACTGCGCTCAGGGCGCGCTAGCCTTGCGGTCGCTTACCGGCTGCGACCTCGTCGGGGTAGTCGTCGTAGAACGGCACGTAGCCGTCGTCGCGGCCGGCCAGTACGTACAGCGGGTCGTCGATGCCGGGGCCGTAGGCCTGCTCACGCAGATCCACCTTGCGGCTCTTGAAGGTCGTGGTGTGCTCCATGGACTCCACCACCCGCACGAACAACGGCAGCGCATACACCGGCAACCGCTCGTAGAGGGTGCGCGCCAACGCCTGGCCGTCGAACTCGGCGCCGTCGCGCAGCTTGACCGCAGCCATCCCCGCGCGGCCACCGGTGCGCGGGATTTCCACGCCGAAGACCGCGGATTCCTCGACAGCCGAGTCGAGTCCCAGCGCCGCTTCCACCTGGGTGGTGGCGACGTTCTCGCCCTTCCACCGGAACGTGTCGCCGAGCCGGTCGACGAACGCGGCATGCCCCATGCCTTGCGGATTCATCACGTCACCGGTGTTGAACCAGCAGTCGCCCTCACGAAAAGCGTTGCGCACCAACTTCTTCTCGCTGGCAGCGGGGTCGGTGTAGCCGTCGAACGGCTGCAGTTTGTTGACCGGGCTGATCAGCAGACCGGGCTCGCCGGGAGGGACCCGGCGCACCCGGCCGTTCTCGTCGCGCAGCGGGGCTCCGGTGTCGGGGTCGTACTCGACGTAGGCCAACGGCAGCGGTGAGATCCCGGTCGTCTTGGGCACATTGAAGATGTTGATGAACGCGGTGTTGCCCTCGCTGGCGGCGTAGAACTCACAGACCCGCTCGATGCCGAACCGGCTGGTGAACTCTTCCCAGATTTCCGGGCGCAGGCCGTTGCCGGCGATCAGCCGTACCTTGTGTGCGCGGTCGGTCGGCTTGGGTGGCTGGTTGAGCAAATAGCGGCAGACTTCGCCGATGTAAATGAACGCCGTTGCGTCGTAGGCGATCACCTCGTCCCAGAACTGCGACGCTGAAAACTTCTTACCCAGCGCCAGTGTCGCCCCGGAGTTGATCACCGACGACACCGCAACCGTCAACGCGTTGTTGTGGTAGAGCGGCAGGCAGCTGTACAGCGTGTCGCTGCTGTGCAGTCGCAGACCCAGCCCGCCGAACGCGGCCAGCGCGGCCAGCCACCTCCGATGGGTCATCACACTGGCCTTGGGATGCCCGGTGGTGCCGGAGGTGAAGATGTAGAAGGCGGTGTCCTTGGCCAACACCGCCGAGGCCGACGGCGGATTGGTCGTGGGCGCGGTGGCGGCCAGTCGCTCCAGTTCCTCGATGGTCAGCGGCTCGGCGCCGGGAGCGCCGCATTCACTGATGACGTCGACCAGGTCGGACTCGGCGACCAGCACCTTGGCGTCCAGCAGACCCAGGCTGTGGGCCAACACCTCGCCGCGTTGGTGGTAGTTGATCATGCCGGCGACGGCGCCGCATTTGACCACGGCCAGCATCATCAGCACCGCGTTGGGCGAGTTGCGCAACACGATCCCGACGACGTCGCCGTGGCCGACACCGCGGGCGGCCAGCACCGCGGCGTAGCGATTGGCCGTCGCGTTGGCCTCGGCGTAGGTCAGTTGCTGCTCACCGAACCGGAGGAACACCCGGTCGCCGTAGCGGGCAGCCCGGTCCTGAAACACCTTGCCGATCGACGCCTTGGACGTGGGCCGGGCCAGCAGCCCGGTCAGCGCTCCGCGCACCATCACCGGCACGTCGGCGATGAGGCCAGGCACCCGGCTTGCGATATCGACCAGCCCGACTTCGGACACGTTCTTCCTCATTTCGCTGCATACGTTCTCTGGCGGCGAGCCTAACCCCGTGCTGCTCAACCGGGCGCGCAGGCGTCCAAGGCGGCATCGACCTCGTCGACCACGATCAGTCGGTCCAGCGCGGCCTGAGCGACGTAACCGGTATCGATCAGCCCGTAGAGCCAGGCCCGTAGCCCGTCGAAGTGCCCGCTGGGGTCGAGCATCACCACGGGTTTGTCGTGCATACCGAGGTATCCGCCGGTCCAGGCCTCGAACAGTTCCTCGAGTGTGCCGATGCCGCCCGGCAGGGCCAGGAACGCGTCGGCGCGGTCTTCCATGACTTGTTTGCGCTCCCGCATGGTGTCGGTGACGATCAGCTCGTCAGCGTCGGTATCGGCGAGTTCGCGGTGGACCAGCGCTTTGGGGATGACGCCGACGGTCCAACCGCCGCGGGCTCGGGCCGCGGTGGCCAGCGCGCCCATCGCCGAGACGTTGCCGCCGCCCCACACCAGCGTCCAACCGCGGTCCGCGATCGCCTCACCCACCTCGGCGGCCAGGGCCAGCAATTCGGGGTGCGTGGGTCCCGAGGCGCAGTACACGCACACCGTCCGGTTCACACCCGAAAGGTTATCCGGCCCCGTAAACTCCGCGGCGATGCCGATCCGGTGGAATGTTCCCCAACACGCAGCCGCCCTGGAGCAACTAAAGACTGCGGTAGAGGACACGGCAGGGGCCGTCGTACTCGGGCCCGACGGTATCGGCAAATCCACATTGGCCCGGTTGGCTGCCGAGCATGTCGTCCAACAGCACCCGGCCACGCTCACCCAGTGGGTCACCGGCACGCCGACCGAGCGCGTCGTGCCGTTCGGAGCCTTCAGTCATCTGGTCGAGATCGCCGACATCGGCAAGCCGGCCGCGCTGTTGCGCGCGGCCCGGCAATCGCTGGCCCGCGGCGCGCAGGAAAGCGATCTTTTGCTCGTCGTCGACGACGCACACCACCTGGACGTGCTCTCGGCCACGCTGGTCTACCAGTTGGCCCTGGCCGGTGTGGCCCGGATGGTGGTCACCGCCCGTGCCGATGCCGCGCCGGCGGCGATCGCCGCGTTGTGGACCGACAACCTGCTCGGTCGCGTCGACATCGAGCCCCCCGCCGGCGCCACGTCTTCCACGGAGGTCGACGCGTATCTCAACGAGTTGCCCGCCGGCGCCCGCTCGGTGCTCGACTATCTCGCGGTACAAGAGCCGCTGGCGCTTACCGACCTCACCGCCCTGACCGGCGACGGCGCTATCGAGCAGGCCATCGAACTCGGTGGGGCCGAGACCCGGGTGCGCGGCGGGCAGAGCGCGGATCCTGTCGTGTACACCGCTCACCCGCTGTTCGCCGAACGTGCGCTGATCGCCCTCGGCAGCGAGGGCACACGGCGACTGCGCACCGAGGTGGTGGCGGTGCTGTCGCGGCAGACCTCGACCCATGTCAGCGACCGGCTGCGGCTGGCGTCGCTGGCGGTGGACAGCGATGCGCCGCCGCCCGTCGACGAGGTGACAGCGGCCGCGCAGCAGGCGTTGCGGCTGGGCGACCTGCCGTTGGCCCACCGGTTGGCCGCCTCGGCCGTCGACCGCGGCGCCGGGTTGCCGGCGCGGCTGGCGCTGGCCTATGCGCTGGCGTGGCAGGGCCGGGGACGGGAGGCCGGCGCGGTGCTGGCCGCCGTCGATCCGGACACGTTGTCGGAGACCGAGTTGATGGCCTGGGCGCTGCCGCGGGCGGCCAACCAGTTCTGGATGCTCAGCGAGCCGGAACGGGCGACCACGTTCCTGCAGACGACCCGTAACCGGGTCACGGCGCCGGCGGCGCGGGCCATGATCGACGGTCTGGCGGCGACCTTTGCCATGAACGCGGGCTCCCCCCTGCGGGCGTTGCGCGTGGCCGATGAGGTGCTGGCTTCCCCGCATGCCGGCGACATCGGGTGGGCGGCTTCAGCCGCGGCGCTGTGCTCGGCCCGGATCGGCCGCTTCGGCGACGTCGAGTCGCTCGCAGCCAGAGCGGTGGCCGCCGAGCATCCGGGTTTGTTGAGGTTCACCAGCGGCTTCGCCCGGGTCACGGCGCTGCTGATGGCCGGGCGGCTGGACGCGGCGCGCTCGTTGGCGCAGCGCCATACCGATTTCGCCGAGCTGCAGCAGCCGGGACGGGCGATCGGCGAGGTGTTGGTCGGGTATGTGGCGATTGCCCAGGGCGACTTCGGCACCGCGGTGACGCTGCTGGAGCCCGCTGCCGCCACGCTGGAGCGCACCGGCTATTCATGGGGTCCGCTGTCGCTGTCGCTGCTCGCGCAGGCGCTGGGCCAGCAAGGCGAACAGCTTGCGGCGGCAAAGGCTTTCAGCCGCGCGGAGTCGAGGCACGGTCTGAAGTCGGCACTGTTCGCTCCGGAGCTGGCATTGGCCAAGGCGTGGTCGAAGGCGACGCGCAGCGATACCACCGGCGCCATCGTCGCCGCCCGGGAAGCCGTGCAGGCCGCCGAACGCGGCGGGCAGTCGGCGATCGCGCTACGGGCGCTGCAGGACGCTGCCCGACTCGGCGACACCAGCGCGGTGTATCGCGCCGAACGCCTGGCGCTCGAAGTGGACTGTAAGCTCGGCCGGCTCACGCTGGCTCATGCCCGCGCGCTGGCGGCCGGTGATCCGGTCGCGCTGGCCGATGTGTCCGCCGCCCTGGCCGATGCGGGATTGCTTCCGGCGGCCGTCGATGCCGCCGGGCAGGCCAAGCGTGCCGCCAACGAATAGAGGCGAGTATGTTGGCGATGTATGCTTGTTCGATACATCACCAACAGCATCGGAGGTTGCCGTGTCGGTGACACAGATCGACCTCGACGACGAAGCGCTGGCCGAGGTTATGCGGATCGCCGGGGTGCATACCAAGAAGGAAGCCGTGAACCTCGCGATGCGTGGTTACGTCGAGCAGTTCCGGCGCATCGAAGCGCTGGCGCGCTCGCGTGAGCAGGCCAAGGACTGGGACTACGAGGGTTGGCTCGCGGCGCGGGCCGACGAGAAGTCCGTCGGAACTTGATCCACTTCCTGGTGGACTCCTCCGCGGTCTGGCGTCTCCAACGACAACCCGAATTCACCGCGGACTGGAACCCGTTGCTTCTCAGCGGGGCGGTCGGCTCGTGCGAACCCCAACGAGCCGAGTTCCGTCGATCAGCGCGGAATACGGACGAATTCGATCAGATGAACCAGGCTTTTCGTGACATTTACCCTGATGTGCCTGTGCCCAAATCCGTGTGGCGGTGGATCGATTCGGCGCAGCATCGACTTGCCGGCGTGGCTGCGGTGCGTGCCCTCTCAGTCGTCGATCTTCTGGTCTGCGGCACCGCGGCGGCCCGGGGTCTGATAGTCCTCCACGACGACACCGACTACGAACTTGCCGAGCGCCACCTGCCCGATGTCAGAGCGCGACGGGTCGTGAGCACCGGCGCCCTCTAGCTCGTCAAATAACGACGCAACATGTCCACCGCGGCGCTGATCTGCCCAACCGGCACCCGCTCGTCGCGACAATGCGCCACGTTGGGGTCACCAGGACCGTAGTTGACAGCGGGGATACCGCGGGCCGCGAACCGCGAGACGTCGGTCCAGCCGTATTTCGCCCGAACTTGCCCGGCAGCCGCCTCGACCAACGCCTTGGCGGCGGGCTTGGCCAGGCCCGGCAGCGCGCCGGCGGCGGAGTCGGTCTGTTCGATCCGCACATCGAGCCCGTCGAACACCTCGTGCACGTGTTGCAGCGCGGCCTCCGGCGAGCGGTCGGGGGCGAACCGGAAGTTGACCGTCACCGACGCCGCATCGGGGATGACATTGCCGGCCACGCCGCCGTCGATGCGCACCGCCGAAAGGCCCTCGCGGTAGGTGCAGCCGTCGATGTCGACGTCGCGGGCCCGATAGGCCGCAAGCCGGTCGAGCACCGCGCCCAACTTGTGGATCGCATTGTCGCCCAACCACGATCGCGCCGAATGAGCGCGTGTTCCGTTCGCGTGGATCACGACGCGCAGCGTGCCTTGACAGCCGGCCTCGATGTAGCCGGCGGTCGGCTCGCCGAGGATCGCCACATCGGCGGCCAGCCATTCCGGCAACTCACGCTCGATGCGGCCCAAACCGTTTGAGGCGGCGTCGATTTCCTCACAGTCGTAGAACACCAGGGTCAGGTCGTGCGCCGGGTCGGTGACGGTGGCCGCCAGGTGCAGGAACACCGCGTCACCGGACTTCATGTCGGCGGTGCCGCAACCGTAGAGCAGGTCGCCGTCACGGCGGCTGGGCACGTTGTCGGCGATCGGAACGGTGTCGAGGTGCCCGGCCAGCAGCACCCGCGTCGGGCGGCCGAGGTCAGTGCGGGCCAGCACGGCATCACCGTTACGCACGATTTCGAACCCCAGAGACCGGGGCGACTGAGCGCGCAGCGCGGCCTCGACCTCGTCGGCGATGAGCGCTTCGTGCCGCGACTCGCTGGGGATGTCGACCAACGCCGCGGTCAGCTCGATCGGATCCCCGGCTAAGTCCAGCACACTTCCAGCCTAGTAGCGTGGCCACCGTGACTGCAGCTTCGGGTATTGGGCTGGCGACACTCGCCGCCGACGGGTCGGTGCTCGACACTTGGTTCCCCGCACCAGAACTGATCGATGCCGGTGAAAGCGGCACCGTACGACTGTCGGTGGCCGAGGTTCCCGACGAGTTCGCCGCCTTGGCGGGCCGCGACGACGACCGCGGTACCGAGACCGTCGCGGTGCGCACGGTGATCGGTTCGCTGGACGACAAGCCTGCCGACGCCTACGACGCCTATCTGCGCCTGCATTTGCTCTCGCATCGGCTGGTCGCGCCGCACGGGCTCAACGCCGACGGGTTTTTCGGCGTATTGACCAATGTGGTGTGGACCAATCACGGGCCTTGCGCCGTCGAAGGTTTCGAGGTGGTGCGGGCACGGCTGCGCAGTCGCGGACCGGTCACCGTCTACGGCATCGATAAATTTCCGCGGATGGTCGACTACGTGGTGCCGGCCGGGGTGCGGATCGCCGACGCCGACCGGGTGCGGTTGGGCGCGCACTTGGCGCCGGGCACCACGGTGATGCACGAGGGATTCGTCAACTACAACGCGGGAACGCTGGGCGCGTCGATGGTGGAGGGCCGCATCTCGGCGGGCGTGGTGGTCGACGACGGCTCCGACATCGGCGGCGGCGCGTCGATCATGGGCACGCTGTCGGGCGGCGGCACCGCGGTCATCTCGATCGGCAAGCGTTGTCTGCTCGGCGCCAATGCGGGGTTGGGCATCTCGTTGGGCGACGACTGTGTCGTGGAGGCCGGCTTGTATGTCACCGCCGGCACCAAGATCGCGATGCCCGACGGCACTGCAGTCAAGGCCGGTGAACTGTCCGGCGGCAACAACATGCTGTTCCGCCGCAATTCGCTGAGCGGCGCGGTCGAGGTGGTGTCCCGCGACGGACAGGGCATCGCGCTCAACGAAGACCTGCACACCAACTGACTTTCGCCGCGAGCGTGCGTGTCCCCGTACGACA